>JAIYBD010000027.1 GCA_027488715.1 Bacteroidota bacterium
AAGCTCAGGGACCGCAGATACCGGAACGAGGCCCTCAGACACCGGAATTACCTTTTCCTGGGTCCCCACAAAAGTCAAAAAATAAATCCACTAACGCATATTCCCCAATGATGTGATATATTCGGGCATGAAAACTTGGAAATTCTTGGCATGGGCGATTGCCCTCACCTCCACCCTGAACACCTTCGCGCAAACGGCAACCGATTTTACCGCCAACGACTGCGCGGGAACCTCCCACAACCTGTTTGCCGAACTCAATGCCGGCAAAGTGGTCGTTCTTACTTGGGTGATGCCGTGCGCAAGCTGCGTGGGACCAGCTCAAACAGCTTCCAACACCGTTCGCAACCTGAATAACCCCCAAGTGGTGTTCTACATGGCCGACGATTACGCCAATTCCTCCTGCGCAACTCTAGGAAGTTGGGCGCAATCCAACTCCATCCAGCCTACAGCAACGTTTTCCAGCGCCCAAATCCGAATGACCGATTACGGCTCCACCGGAATGCCTAAAACCGTTGTGCTCGGAGGAGCCGCTCACCGGGTCTTCCTCAATACCAATAACTCCCTCAATGCAACCGCTTTGTCGTCGGCCATCAATGCCGCACTCGGAAGCAGCAGCGCTCAAGATTTGGTTGATCGTCCTTTCTACGCTTACCCCAACCCGGCAAAAAATACCTTAAATCTGGTGATGATCGACCCCGCCCTTCAGCAAGAAAAAATAACCATGACCAACATATCCGGACAAATCGTAAAGACGTGGGAAAAAATTCCTTCCACATTTACGGCCATTCCAACGTTGGATATTTCTGAATTACCAAGCGGATTGTACATTCTGAATGTAGGAAAAAGCGCTCAAACGATCAGCATCGCTCGCGATTAACGCTTTTCCTGTTCCCATTCCATCGCCAAAAAGCGTGCGGTATGGTTGCTCTCTTTTAACGATAGCATCTCCATGGGCGTGCCTTGAAAAGTTACGGTTCCTCCCCGCTTACCGGCTTCCGCACCCACATCAATCAAATAATCGGCACTTTTGATCAAATCCATGTGGTGTTCAATGATCACCACCGTATTTCCCTTTTCAACCAATTTCTGCAATACCCCCAACAGAATATCAACGTCTTGGAAATGCAATCCGGTGGTGGGTTCATCCAAAATATACAGGGTTTTGCCCGTATCCTTTTTACTCAATTCCGTGGCCAATTTCACGCGCTGAGCTTCCCCACCCGACAAAGTCGTACTCGGTTGGCCCAAGGTGATGTATCCCAAACCCACATCGTTCAAGGCCTGTAACTTCCTAGAAATCTGAGGGAAGGCTTCGAAAAACGGAATGGCATCTTCAATGCTTAAATTCAAAACGTCGTTGATGGATTTTCCTTTGTACCGAACCTCTAAGGTTTCGCGGTTGTAGCGACGGCCTTGGCAAGCTTCGCATTTTACTTGGACATCCGGCAAAAAGTTCATTTCAATGACCCTCACCCCTGCCCCTTTGCAGGTTTCACACCGGCCACCACTAACATTGAAGCTGAATCGACCTGGTTTATACCCACGAATTTTCGCTTCCGGCAACGTGGCGTAAAAATTACGAATGGCCGAAAAAACTTCAACATACGTCGCAGGATTCGAACGGGGTGTTCTACCGATGGGCGCTTGATCAATTTCAATCACTTTGTCCAGATGCTCCAATCCATTCAACGATTCGAAGGGCAACGGTTTTTTCTTCGACCCCCAAAAATGGTTGTTGAGCGCCAAGTACAATGTTTCTTTAACGAGAGTTGATTTCCCGGAACCGGAAACACCCGTAACAAGAACCAACGTTCCCAACGGAATTTGAATGGAAACGTCCTTCAAATTATTCCCTTTGGCTCCAAGAAGGGTAAGGAAATTTCCATTCCCCAATCGAGGATTTTGATTAAAGGGAATGCCTTTTCGACCTACCAAATAATCGGCCGTAACGGTTTTTTGTTTCAAAAACTCTTTGGGAGATCCCTGACCTATGATTTCACCGCCATGAATTCCAGCCCCAGGACCAATATCCACCACGTAATCGGCTTCCAAAATCATGTCTTTGTCGTGTTCCACCACCAAGACCGAGTTCCCCAAATCGCGAAGATTTTTCAAAGATTGAATCAACTGCAAATTATCCCGCTGATGTAAACCGATGGAAGGTTCGTCGAGGATATACAAAACACCCACCAACTGCGACCCAATTTGGGTAGCCAATCGAATGCGTTGACTTTCACCGCCCGAAAGGGTGGCTGAACCTCGATTAAGGTTGAGGTAACCCAAACCAATATCACGCAAAAAGCCCAATCGAACTTTAATTTCTTTCAAAATTTCATGAGCCACTAAAGCGTCTTTTCCCTCGAATGGAGGAATATTCTCGAGCCATTGGGCTAAATCATCCAATTCCGATTGAGCAAATTCGGAAATGTTCTTTCCACCTATTTTATAATGAAGGGCCTCTTTTTTCAGGCGACCACCCTGGCAAGATGGACAGGGCACCGTAGTAACAAATTCTTCGGCCCAAGAACGCATGTTTTCATTGTCGTGCTGATCCAAAGATCGGCGAACCATGGCCACGACTCCCTCAAATTCGATGAGATCGGTTTCTTTGAAATAATGAATGCTGGGAATTTCCAAAGGCTCTTGATCGCCATACAAAACCAAGTGAACATGCTCGGGTTTCCAATCGGAAATGGGCGCAGACAAGTTGAATTTATGGCGTTTGGATAACGCTTTGAGGACTTTGAAAATCCAGATATCGCGGTATTCACCCAATGGTGCAATCGCACCCGTCAGGATGGTCTTTTGTGGATCGGGAATTAGGGCTGCAACGTCAACTTCGGAAACGGTTCCCATGCCTTCGCATTCCGAACAGGCTCCATAAGGAGAATTGAAGGAAAACGTATTGGGTTGGGGTTCGTCGTAAGCAAGTCCGTTTTCCGCATCCATCATGAATTTGGAAAACCAATGCAATGTTTCCGTTTCTAAATCGAGGACTTGAAAAATGCCTTTCCCCATTTTTAGCGCCAGTTGAACGCTTTTGATCACCCGTTGATCAACGGGAAGGTCCAAAATGATTCGATCTACCACCAATTCAATGTCGTGAATTTTGTAACGATCGACGCGGAGGTTGGGAACCAATTCGGTCATTACCCCATCGATGCGCATGCGGGTATATCCTTGTTTTCGGTATTGTTCGAAAAGTTCGCGGTAATGTCCTTTTCTTCCTCGAACAATGGGCGATAAAATGGCCAGTTTTTTACCCTCGAACCGAGCGCCCATTTCATCCAATATTTGCTGCTCGGTGTATTTCCGCATCGGCAAACCGCTGATGTACGAATAAGCAGTACCTACTTTTGCAAAGAGCAAACGAAGAAAATCGTAAATTTCGGTAACGGTACCTACGGTAGACCGAGGATTTCGGTTCACGGTTTTTTGTTCGATGGAAATCACGGGCATCAGCCCGTCAATGCGATCCACATCGGGGCGTTCCATTTGACCAATGAATTGGCGGGCATACACGGAAAACGATTCCATGTAGCGCCGTTGACCTTCAGCAAAAATGGTATCAAACGCTAGGGACGATTTTCCCGAGCCAGAGAGACCGGTAAATACCACCAACGCATTGCGAGGAATCCGTACTGAAACATCTTTAAGGTTGTTTTCACGCGCTCCTTCCACCTCCAAAAACAACGGTTCCTTGCCTTTCTTCATCAGGCTACAAAATTAGAAAAGTAAACGGGGAAAAATTAAAAATTATTGGGATTATTGAGGTTCAATTCCGCTTTACGCTTTTCGTTACGGTAATTGTAATAAAAAATCCCACCTCCAACGATTCCAATTAAAAAAGGAGTGAGTAAAAGGTAAACAATGGCTTTATTCAAGTTCTTTCCTTCACCATTCTGACTATTTTCAACTGTGGTTTTACACATGGGGCATTGAGCCGAAACGGGGGCCACAGAAAGCGAAATAAAAAGAAAGAATATCAGCTTTTTCATGTGTAATACGGTGAAATCATCACATACACAATTACCCCTGTAACACTAACATACAACCACAATGGCCAAGTGTACTTCGCCAACTTTTTGTGTTTGGAAAACTCGCCAGTCAATCCACGGTAAGCTGTGAAAAGAATGAGAGGAAGGATGGTTCCAGCCAACACGATATGGGTAGAAAGGATGATGTAATAAAAGATTTTGATGCCGCCCACTCCACCAAACGAAGTATCGCCGGCGAATAAATGGTGGGCGATGTAGGAAACCAAAAATAACAAACTGAAAAGTAATGCGCCCATCATGCTGGTTTTGTGGGATTGGTATTTCTTTTGTTTCACAAAAACCAAGGCGATGATCAGAAGAACGGAAACGGCGGTATTTAATGTCCCATTGATATGAGCGAAAACATGGGGATCGAAGCCTAAATCAACCTCCAGGGTAACACGACTAAGAATAACAACGGCAGCGAAAACGACTAAGGAAACAAGACCAATGATCCACCAAGCTTTGCGGTCATTTATTTGTAATGAAGGTTCAATCATAATGAATAAACGGGGAGAGTTACTTTTTGTTTTTGGCGACTTCTTCTAAATTCTTTTCTTTGGTTAGCACCGTAAGAGCACCCATCAAATCGTCGATTTCGCGTTTTTTGGTTAAGTTGAAATAGCTACGAATACGCTGTTGGTAGTCCATTAAAACAATTTGCCACTCCTTGGTGTCTAGTTGGTAATTGGTAATGAGGTATTCTCTCTTTAAGAAGGATTCGATGGAATCTTGAGGAATTCCAACAAAATACACGCGTTGTGGATCAAACTCATACCGTTTCATCAAGGAATCCAATTGAATGGAAGAAACAGTTTCCTGTGGATAGAAGTTAACAAATTTAAGGGCGGGTGATGCTTTCAAAGCGTCTTGTAAACGTTTCCATTGGGTGTAAGCAAATCCGCAAGGTTCACCGCAGGAAGGTTGAAGAAAGGAAGCCATCCAAATGCGATTTTGGATGGAATCTGCTGAGAATTTTTGATTGTAGGAATCAAAAAAAGTGGAAACCTGGTGATAGATGGTATCAACCTGATTTCCACTGGTTACTACGGGAGTTTTCTCGCCGTAAAAAGGTAATTTCTGATAATTATTCTTCCCGATATTAAGGAAAATCAAAACAATAATCGCAGGGACAAAGAGGATACCTCCAATTAATGCTAATCTTTTCACAATTAATGTTGTTCGGGGGCGTGATTTTCTACGTGTTCAATCTTCTCGTTGGAAGTGACATTTTCTTTGCGAATATTATTCCAATATCCGCCTTCGTACAATACCAACACAATGCAGTAGATAACGAAAATTGGCGGTAGAGCGATGGAATAAATCAAATTGATTTTCTCGAATTTCAAGTGCATGAAATATGCAATGATATAAAATGCTTTGAATAGGGTAAGAACAACGTACGTAAGGTTTACCGCTAATTTATGGTCATTACGAAGACCTTCTAACGCTGGAGTTAATGCAATCAAAAACTCCAAAACGGTAATTGCTAACAAAATGAAAAATACTTTCCAAATTTGTTTTGTATCAAAACCTGCCATGATGAGGATATTTAAACGAGGTAAAAGAAAGTGAATACGAAAACCCAAACCAAATCAACAAAGTGCCAATAAAGACCAACTTTCTCGATCATTTCGTAGTGACCGCGGCGTTGGTACGTACCAGCCATTGCATTGATGGTAATAATGATGTTGATCACC
>JAIYBD010000159.1 GCA_027488715.1 Bacteroidota bacterium
AACTAAAAAATACGCCAATCGAGGAAGTCGGTTGGCGTATTTTTTTTTGGGGGGGGGGCGTACTTTAGTCTATTAAATTTTTTATTTCAACTTTTAACTTCGGCAAACTATTAATCAAAATGGACCAAATCATATCATCAGCAATATTATCATAGCTGTGAATGATTCTATTCCTTGTTCCAACAATATTTCGTGAATTTTCTATGTTAAAATCTGGTTTTTCCTTCAGTATTCGATTTACTGCCTCTCCAATGATTTCGATATTCCTTTCGACTGCTCTTTTGGTCTTAATATCTTTTTGATATTCCAAAAAATTCTTTGGTTTACCCTCGAAAAACGATTCAATTTCATCAATCGAATTTAGTATATCGTAAAGCCAAGCGTTAATTTTATTATCCATAAATAAGCCGCTTTTCTTGATCTATTTGCTTCCTCAAAAATGGATTGCGTATTCCCTTTTCCTCCAATAAATCAACTGGCCTTTTGAATATAGACTCCAATTGATCTTTTAAATCAAAGTAATTATCGGCATATTCAGACAAATCAAGCTTTTCAAAATCAACGACTAAGTCAATATCACTCTCATTTGAAAATGTGTCCTTTAGAACTGAACCAAATACAAAAAGCTTACTAACCTTATGTTTAGCGCATAGGATTTTAATCTTTTCAATATTTAACTCTACAAGATTCATGACCGTAAAGATAGAAGATTTTCAATTTTCTGCAAGAAGGGTTTGTGCATAACGAAAAGGTAAACTCAGGGACTACGTCTTACCCCTCCCCAGAAGTAAAGTTAAGGGGTAATTTTTATCTAGTCGTATTGAAACGTTTATAATCGTTTACTTACGTTTATAAACGTTTACGTAACGAATAACATCGAAAAAAGCCGTAAATTGCTATCGGTGGGGGCGGGGTTTCCCGATGGAATTAGAAGGTTAACGGAATTGTTGAGCATCAAAACGACATCAACACCCAAGCACAAACAATTGGTCTAGGTAAAAATGATTTTTGAAATGCTTACCAAACCGGTGACCAAAATTAAAATCAAGACCATCGTTTTGAATTGTCTTTCCGATACCTTCGTCAGGATTTTCTTCCCTAAAAAAGTGCCTAGGATGCTCACCACCAACAAAATGGGAATCAGGTAAAGATCATCGTTGTGGACGTAACCGTTGAAAAAATACACCACACTTCGGCTCACATCAATGCCCAAATCGATAATGGCCGAAGTAGCAATGAACACCTCAATTCTAAGGTTATAGGCCGAGAGAATCATTCCACGAATTGAACCACCGGTTCCCACCAACCCAGCGATCAACCCTGAAATTATCCCACCTCCAATGGAATTGGTAACGGTAGGTTTGAGTTCAAATTTCTTAAAGATGAGAAGAAGTACACTGACCACAATGAGGAAAATGGCAAGGGAGAGTTCCAGAATTTTCGTGTCGATATAGTTACTGAGGAAAGCACCTGCAACGACAAAGATTACCGCTGGAATTCCAATGGAGATCATCAGTTTTTTATCGAATCCTTTTCGGAAGAAAACAATTTTGGCGAGGTTACTTGAAACATGAAAAAGGGCGGTGATTCCGAGCACGGAATGGAAATCTAAAAAATAGCTGGCAATGGGAACGAAGAATAAGGATGAGCCAAATCCTCCAACGGTTCCGAGAATTTCGGCCAGCAAAGCCAAAAAAATGAAGAGGGCGAGATTTGCCAATGGGAATTGATTTAGTTGGTGGTTCAAAGGTAGCACCATTGAATTCCCAAAGGTGATGTTTGTTTTGGATGGGGGGGGGGAGGAAATGGGAGAAGTGGTCTTATTCGAGCATGATTTCTTTGTTGATTGTTCTGCTTTTTCTTCGTTCTCTTTCTATCAGCGTATTTCTTTGTTCCTGCTCCAAAGAATTGAGTCCGATTCCGAAGCGATTGATATTTACTTTCTTCATCGTTGGAATCGATTTTGGTATTTCCCTAAATCCAAAATTAAAATCAGCGTATTTTTCTCGGTTGGGGAACATAAAATCTAACAAAATACCCAGTTGGGTTGGAGGAATATTTCCCAAGTATAAATTTTCAATCAGCGTTTCTGCAAATTTTACATCTTTGGGATGCCACGTAGAAAAGCAGTGTTGAAGCATGATTTGTACCCTCGCATCCCGCAATTCAGATGGTCCCCAGAATGACAAGTAGGTATTAAATTGAATGGAGTCTTGGAGATGGGGAAGGCCCAGCATTTTTTCTTCGGGATACCCTTGTTTTTCGATGATGGATTTTAGGATGGCCCCCTGTTTTTTATTTTGTATTCCCCATTGAACCCAATAAATGGGAAGCAAAAAAAAGGAACCGCGATTCATTCGTTGGGTAAACTTTTGATCGATCACCAAAAGGCTATCGATCGTCTTATTGAGATTTTGATCTATTTTATTCAGATAGGTGGTGTGAAAATGATCAAAATTTTGAATGGTTCCTTGGGTATTGACTAGGATTAATGAATTTCTTGTACCCTCGTTCATTTGGATAAGCCAGATAGGAATTCCTTGTTTAAATGCCTTTTCAAGCCAAAGATTTGCACGAATACTATCGTTCTGAGCCAGGCAAATTTGAATGGCCTTCATGCAGTGTTTCGCATAAACAAAATCGAACTTTTCCAGGACACTATCCAGCCGAAAAGTGGCCATTTGGGCGTTTTGAGTTAATACATCCTCGTCTATTCGGTGAAAAATTTGATGATACTCTCGGTAATTTTGATTGAATCCGCAAAAATGAATCGAGCAAAAAAATAGGAAAAAGACAATTCGATTCATTGGATAATTTTGATTCACCTAAAGTATAAAAAATTGGGAGGAGTTGATGGATTATTACCTAATTTCTTCAACAAAAAAGAGAGAGGCCTGGAGATTACCCAGGTCGATTAACGGGTCACAGTTGGTTTATTCCCCAGGGGGCCGCCCCCCCACCGAGAGCAATTTACAGCTTTTTTGGGCGTTAGTCGTAAATGAAACGTTTATAAACGTAAGTAAATGATTATAAACGTTTACGATACGGTTAGAAACTTGAAATGCAGTAAATTTGACTTGGGTAGGGGACGGCGGTCCCTGAGCCGGTCGAAGGGTAGCCCCCGATTTGCTTTAGACTAAATTTCCAAATTGGGTAGTCTCCGTTTGCCAAAAAGGCGCGGTCCCTGATCCGGTCGAAGGGTAGCCCCTGCAACCGGTCTTTATTCATAAATATCTTTTCTATGTCCAAGGTCAATGACATCTACTAAAAGAAAATCATCAAAAATATCATAGATGATGCGGTAATCAGCCACACGAATACGGTAACCGTCTCTACCTTTTAGTTTTTTGCAGCCTGATGGTCTTGGGTTATCTGCAAGGCTGTAAATAGCTTCCTTGATATTGGAATAATGTGGCTCGTTGATTTTTTCAAGGGCTTTGATCGCTCGTTTCTTTAAGGTTATATGATACGCCATTACTTCGCTTTGCGTTTGGCTTCTATTATTTTAAATGCTTCATCAATTGGGACAGAAGGCTCATTGGCCTTTTTAGCTTCATCATACAGCTTAATGTCTTCTAATTCTTCCAGTTCTTCCATAATGGCTTTAAAGTCCTTCATTGGAAGCACCACAGATATTTTTTTACCATTGTTGTCGGTGATGTATTGCGGATGTATGGTAAGCAT
>JAIYBD010000221.1 GCA_027488715.1 Bacteroidota bacterium
ATTCTTGAAATCATACGGTCCAAATCCTCAATACGAACATCGGCATCTGTTGATGTTCCTAAAATAGACTCTACCTGGATGCCGTACTCTTTTCCGAAATATCGAAACGCATCATGGGAGGTAAATCAAACTCTTTTCGTTTCGGGAATGGTTTGAATTTGAACTCGAACCCAGCGATCCAATTCATCCAACCGCAACTGATATGCCTCAGAATTTTTTTCGATTTCGCTTTTTAACTCTGGAAATGTGCGCATGAGTTCACGAGCAATATGTGCGGCATACACTTTCACATTTTTTACACTCATCCAGGCATGAGGATCGTAGGCGTTCTGAAAACCTTGGGCCGAAATTGGAGTGATTCCATCTGAGGCCGTTACCACATGGGCGAGGGTTCCCGAATTTTCGAGAACTTTATCCAACCACCCTTCCAAATGTAATCCGTTTTTTACAATGAATTGCGCTTCGGCTAAAGTTCGAACGTCGCCCGGTACAGGCTCATAAATGTGCGGATCTGAGCCTACAGGAAGAAGGGAAATAACCTTTTTGTGGGTTCCTACCAAATTTTGGGTAATGTCGGCTAAAAAAGAAGTGGTGGCAACAATTTGGGAAAAGGAATCCAATTGAACCACCAAAAGCAAGATCAATATTATTTGCCTCATCGAAATAAAAATTTAGACAAATCTAAAAAAATATTCTCGTTCATCAAAGAGGTATTGTTGCTTCCATTGAAGTAGAATATTTCGTGCATAACTCTGATTTCTAAATCCTTAATTTTGTATGATAAACACTCAATATGTCACACAAAAACCCATCCGTTGCTGCTTTCATGGCGAAAGTGGAAGCTCGCAACCCTCACGAGCCTGAATTTTTGCAAGCTGTATTGGAAGTCGCAGAAACCGTTATTCCATTTATCGAGGACCATCCAAAATACTCGGTTGCCAAAGTGTTGGAACGAATTGCCGAACCAGAACGTGTGATCATGTTTCGCGTACCTTGGATGAACGACAAGGGTGAAGTTGAAGTAAATCGTGGATTCCGAATTCAAATGAACAGTGCCATTGGACCCTACAAAGGTGGTTTGCGTTTTCACCCAACCGTAAATCTAAGCGTTTTGAAATTTTTGGCGTTTGAACAAGTTTTCAAAAACTCACTCACCACTTTACCCATGGGCGGAGGAAAAGGAGGCTCGGACTTTGATCCTAAAGGCAAGTCTGATCTTGAAGTTATGCGATTTTGCCAAAGCTTTATGACCGAATTAGCCAAACACGTAGGTGCTGATACCGATGTTCCCGCTGGAGATATTGGTGTTGGAGGTCGCGAAATAGGATATTTGTTCGGCCAATACAAACGCCTACGCAATGAGTTTACAGGAGTATTAACCGGAAAAGGTATCAACTGGGGAGGATCTTTGATTCGTCCAGAAGCCACCGGTTATGGTTGTGTGTACTTTGCTGAGGAAATGCTGAAAAACCAAGGAAAATCATTCCAAGGAAAAACCGTTGTGATTTCTGGATCGGGGAACGTAGCCCAATACGCTGCCGAAAAAGCAACGCAATTGGGGGGTAAAGTTGTTACTCTATCCGACTCAAATGGATTTATTTACGATCCAGCCGGAATTTCTGCTGAGAAATTAGCTTGGGTGATGGAACTAAAGAATGTAAAGCGGGGGCGCATCAGCGAATACGTTCAAAAATTTGGAGGGGAGTTTCATCAAGGGCAAACGCCATGGAATATTCCTTGTGATATTGCTTTGCCTTGCGCTACTCAAAATGAATTGAATGGAAATGATGCTATCGCACTCACGAATAACGGTTGCTTGGCTGTAGCCGAAGGTGCGAACATGCCATGTACACCCGAAGCAGTTGAAGTATTTCATCAAAAAAGAATTCTTTTTGCACCTGGAAAAGCATCGAATGCGGGTGGAGTTGCCACATCCGGGTTGGAAATGAGCCAAAACTCCTTACGTTTAAGCTGGAGCCGTGAAGAGGTTGATCAACGATTACACAACATCATGATCAACATTCATGAAGCAGCCATGAAATACGGAAAAGAATCTGATGGTTACGTGAACTATGTGAAAGGTGCGAACATCGCCGGCTTCGTTAAGGTTGCCGATGCCATGCTTGATCAAGGCATTGTTTAATTACTTCATGATTTGTCAAAAGCCTCGATAATCCATCGGGGCTTTTTTTTGGAAGAAAGATCCGTAACTCCTTTTTATCTTTGAAACCATGCGTAAAATAGCCATCATCGATCACGTTGGAGCCAAAGCCGGTTTGGATTATTACAGTTCATCTTTGGCGATGGGCATGGTTTCCTATGGCGTTTCAGTGGTATTAATTTCAAATTTTAGCATCAAACAAACGGGTATTAAGTGTTTTTCCTATTTCGGATTGCATCAGAATAACATTTTTAAAAAGGCCTTTACCTTTTATAATGGTTTTTTATTTGCAGCAATACGCAGTCGATTCGAAGGGGCCCACGAAGCCATTATTCATTTGTTCTCTTTCGGTTACAAGGATTTAATTGCCGTCATAATTCTTAAAATCTTCGGTTTAAAACTTCATGCCATTGTACATGATGTAGAAGGGTTCGAAGAATCGGATAAACCGTGGATCCAAAAAATTATTTTGGGAAAATTGATTCAAAGGCTTTCTGTTCACAATCAATTTTCCAAAGATGTTCTAGCAACAAAAGTTTCAACAAAAGTTTTAGAAAAAACTAAAATCTTGAAGCATGGTCATTTTCATGCCTTACCGTCTCCACATCCCAACCGAGAAGAAGCTCGAAATTTATTAGGGTTCGATGAAGACAAAACCTATTTTTTGTTCTTTGGGCAGATTAAACAAGTGAAGGGATTGGATCTTCTCATTGAGGCGTTTGCGGCGGCGAATTTAGAGAATACCGTTCTTGTTATTGCTGGTAAACCTTGGAAATCCGATTATGAAATGTATGCCGAGATGATTCGGATAAAAAATATTCAAAACAAGGTTCTTGGTTTCATACGATTTATTGAAGACGATGAACGCGATTTATTTTTTAAAGCGTGTGATGTTCTGGTATTACCGTACCGAAAAATCTATCAAAGCGGTGTTTTATTGATGGCCACGAGTTACCGGATCCCGGTCATTGTATCCAACCTATCTCCCAACTTGGATATCATTGAAGATGGAAAAAGTGGTTTGGTTTTTAACTGTGGAGAAATTGACTCTTTGAAAGAAAAAATCATCTGGGCTTTCCAAAATAAGGATGAGATGGGGGAATTTGCCGACGATGCATGGGCATCGTTATCGAAAAGCCACGATTGGAAAAAAATAGCGCGCGGCTACCTGGTAGAATAAAAAAAGGACCCAAATTGTGGGTCCTTTTTATTGTGATTGACTTTCGATTATAATCCGAATTCTTTTTTCACTTGATCAACAAAATCTAATTTTTCCCAAGTGAATAATTCAACTTCTTTGGTTTGAGGATCGGTACAAACGGCCTGTTTGCTAATGGTTTCATTATTTCGACCCATGTGGCCGTAAGCAGCTGTTTCCAAATACATTGGATTACGCAACTTCAAACGCTTTTCAATCATTCCTGGGCGCATATCAAAGATTTTAGAAACTTTTTCTGCGATTTCGCCATCGTTCATTTTCACTTTGGAAGTGCGGTACGTGTTTACGTAGATTCCCATCGGTTCAACTACACCAATAGCGTAGGAAACTTGCACAAGAATTTCGGAGCAAACACCTGCTGCCACTAAATTTTTAGCGATATGACGGCATGCGTAGGCAGCAGAACGGTCAACTTTAGAAGGATCTTTACCAGAGAATGCTCCACCACCGTGAGCTCCTTTACCACCGAAAGTATCAACGATGATTTTACGGCCTGTTAAACCGGTATCTCCGTGAGGACCACCAATAACGAAATTCCCGGTTGGGTTGATGTGATATTTGATCGAATCGGTGAATAAACGGCGATTTTTTGCATTCATTCCTTTTTTAACTCTCGGAATTAAATACTTGTGAATGTCGGCAGTAATTTTCTCTTGCATCGCCATTTGGGAAGATTTTTCACCACCACCCACAAATTCATCGTGTTGGGTTGAAATAACAATGGTATCGATGGCTTCTGGGCGACCTTTATCGCTGTAACGAATCGTTACTTGAGATTTAGCATCGGGACGCAAGTATTTCATTACTTTTCCTTCCTTACGAATGGCGGCAAGTTCTTGCAAAAGCAAGTGAGAGATTGCCAAAGGAAGTGGCATGTAATTATCGGTTTCGTTGGAGGCGTAACCAAACATCATTCCTTGGTCGCCAGCACCTTGCTCTTCGGGTTTACCACGATCAACACCTTGGTTAATATCGGCACTTTGCTCGTGCAAAGCATTCAAAATTCCGCAAGATTTATAGTCGAATTGGTATTCTGATTTATTGTAACCGATTTTATCAATTACATTTCTGGCAATTTCCTGTACATCAACTTTTGCTTTTGCTTCGGTATTGCACTTAATTTCACCGCCAATAACCACCAAACCGGTTGTAACAAAAGTTTCACATGCTACTTTTGCTTGAGGGTCATAATTCAGAAACGCATCAAGTACTGCATCAGAAATTTGATCGGCAACCTTATCGGGATGTCCCTCAGAAACCGATTCAGAAGTAAAAAGGTACGACATTTTTATTTTTTAATTAAACTCCTGCAAAGTTAATCAAATTCACCTAAAAGCATAAATAATGAATCCATTATCAGAAAAAAAGTTCGTTTTTTATTCTTGGAACGACAAAGAATATTGGAAAGCCGTTGAGTTACGAAGATTGGTATTACGTTTTCCGATAGGGAAAAACTATGGTGAAAATGATTTTATTATTGAAAAAAATGAGCTTTTTTTTGGTTGTTTTTCATCTTCAGAGGACTGTTTAGCCACCATATCAGCAAAGGAGTTGAATTCAACAACATGGAAAATGAGGCAATTTGCTGTTCATCCTTTGTTCCAAAAAACAGGTATTGGGGGAATGATGGTACATTTTTACGAACAAGAAGCTAGGATGAGGGGTATAGAAAACATTGAATTTCATGCTAGAAAAAAAGCCGTTCCATTTTACCAAAAACTTGGATATTCTGTCGTTAGCGATGAGTTTTTAGAAGTCGAAATTCCTCATTTCAAAATGGAAAAGAAACTGTAGTTTTTAGAAAACAATTTTCATTTTCCACATTTTTTTGAGTTTAACAAATTGATTTTCATTTTTGAAAAACCAACGAGTTAAACCATGAAAAAAGAAGAAAAGCGTTGTTGCCAAATGTGCAACGAAACCTTGGTCGGTAGAATTGACAAAAAATTTTGCGACGATCAATGCAGAGTGATGTTTCACAATCGTATTCGAAACGAGCGTGTTCCCGATTTAAAAACCATTTCAGCAGCATTGCGAAAGAACAGACTCATTCTTGAAGATTTTAAGAAAGCCCAATCTAGGACACAAAGAAAAATTCACCGAACAGAATTAATTCAGAAGGGGTATAATTTTACGTATTTCACTCATCATGTTTCCAACAACCAGTTCGGGGTATTTGATGTTAGTTTAATCGAAGAAAACAAAGAAGAGTATTCCATCCGTTATTAAACATCCCATCTTACTTCTTTATTTAAAAAAGAAAGTACTTATTATTAAGGCTGTGGAAACGGGGATAAATTTATTCAATTTGGTTTTGATTTTTCGTTTTCAAGATTTTTTATCAAATTTTTCTAGCATAATTTACTTAAAATGAATTCATTATGTTAGTTTTCCACGAGTGTTTAAAAGGTTAAGATGGAAAAAATTATTCAAATGCATTGTTAAGCCAACGTTCATAAGGGCTACCCTCATGAACACCAAAGTGGATAACTCTTATGTTTGAAGAGCGTGAATTTATTTTTGGGGATGAACAAGGGAGTTATTCACAGTTCATCCTCATATTTATCCACAGGATGATGAACGATAGAAACCTTCTTTATCAATCAAATGAGCAACAATCTCTGGCACAAATCCATGAATAGTTAATCCGGATTTAACCCGTTCACGAACAATGGTCGATGATATTTCAATCATGGGTGTTTCAATAACTGAAATACTGGAGTGATTTTCAGCCCATGAAGGCCTTTGGTGACCAACCCTGGGATATACCAAGAGGTTGGCAATGGCCATTATTTCCTCA
>JAIYBD010000226.1 GCA_027488715.1 Bacteroidota bacterium
GCTGCGATGGGATCAGGGTTACCGTTAGGTCCTTCCGGATTCACATAAATCAATCCCATTTGAACAGCGGCCAACGGGTTTTCCAACTTGCGACCATCGGAATAACGCTGGTCATCCAACCATTTGCTCTCTTTCCCCCAATAAACATTGGTTTCGGGTTCCCAAACATCTTCTCGCCCTGCTGCAAATCCGTACGTTTTAAAGCCCATGCTTTCCAAGGCTACGTTTCCGGTGAGAATAAATAAATCTGCCCAAGAAATTTTGCTTCCATATTTCTGTTTGATGGGCCACAACAAACGACGTGCTTTATCCAAATTTGCGTTGTCGGGCCAAGAGTTTTGGGGTGCAAATCGTTGTTGACCGGATCTTGTACCTCCACGTCCGTCGCCGGTACGGTAGGTGCCTGCACTGTGCCACGCCATGCGGATGAAAAACGGACCGTAATGTCCGAAATCTGCGGGCCACCAATCCTGAGAATCGTACATCAATTTACGCAAATCAGCTTTTAAGGCTTGATAATCCAAGGTTGAAAACTCTTTGGAATAGTTGAACGATGAACCCATGGGATCCGATTTTGCTCCGTTGGTTCGAAGAACCGAAAGATCCAATTGGTTCGGCCACCAATCTTCGTTGTTGTTTCCTTTTGGATTGGTAGACTTGGTGGAGGTTGGAGCTGTTTTCTCCGTAGAAACGCTGCTGCTCGAACCGTGTCCCATCGGACAAACGGCTTCCTTTTTGTCCTTTTTCTGCGCTTGAGCTAATACACTCAAGAAAAGGAACGTGGTTGTCATGAATTTTTTCATCTTCTTTTCAATTTTGATGCAAAGTAGAGGGGATTTCGGGTATTGACAAAGGAAATGTTATTTATATTTGCTATTGACAAAATCTATATCATGAATTTGCAACAATTGGAGTACATCGTGGCGTTGGATCAACACCGAAGTTTTAGCAAAGCAGCCGAGGTGTGTTTTGTTACTCAAGCCACGTTAAGCACCATGGTGAAGAAGTTGGAAGAAGAGTTGAACGTGGTCCTTTTCGATCGAAAAACAATGCCAACAATAACGACCGATGCCGGACGTGAAATTGTTGATATTGCCAAGGAAATGGTGTTTTTGGGCAAGTTGCTGAAGCAAACGGCATCTCATATTAACGATACCATTGTGGGCAAATTAACCCTAGGAGTCATACCAACGGTGGCTGGCAATCTACTACATCGCATTTTACCGATTATACAAGAAAAGTACCCAGCTTTGGAGCTTCACGTGTTCGAATACACCACGCCCACCATTCTCCAAAAAATTAAATCCAATGAGTTGGATTTGGGCATCCTTTCTACTCCTCTGCCCAACTCCGATTTGGAAGAACGCATTTTGTACTACGAAAAACTGAAGATTTACGGTCCCATGCATTCCAAACCGAAACGCTATTCCAGTCCGAAGGACCTGCAAAACGAATCGGTTTGGCTTCTCGAAGAAGGCAATTGCCTCAGCGATCAAGTGGTCAATTTGTGTGCTCTGAATCCGAAAAAGTCGGCCAAAAACTTCCATTTTAAACCGAATACGTTCGAAAGTTTGATGAATATGGTGCATCATTTTCAAGGATTAACCCTTTTGCCCGAGTTGTTTTTCCTCGACGCTCCTGCCGGTCGAAAAGAACGATTTCACGACTTCGAAGCCCCGTTTCCAGTTCGAGAAATCAGCATGGTTTTTCATCGGCCGTATGCCAAGCTACGCATCATTCAAGCGATTGAAAATGAGATCAAACAAGCCATCCAGCCGCTGCTTTCCACGGCAACGCTGAAAAACAGTGATCTCTTAATCGCCAAGATGGATTGAGTTACACTTGCTCGGTCATGCAACGGAAGTGGGTATTTTGGGGACTTATGAGGGCTTGGTGTTGCGATTAAAGGATCAGTTTTGTTTTTTCATCTGCTATGAGTAATGCTAGAGTTCGTGACTAACAGAGTGAAAAGTTGACTTTTTTCCATGAATTCTTGGGGAATCAAAAATCATTAATATGGTCCGACTTTCTGAAAAGGTAGTTTTTGCTTTCCTTCTTTGGAGCCAATTAATCACTAAACAATTAAATATTAGGCGACTAACCAAGTTACGTAATAAATTTGTATGTTTGCACGTAAAGCAGTGGATCATGAATACCAAACTCACATTAAATCTGGATAAGGACATCATCGAACAAGCCAAGAGTTACGCAAAAGACAATAGGGTAAGTCTATCCAAGTTGATTGAAAACTATTTAAATTCTTTAACTTCTAAGATAGAAAAGGAAAGAAAGGTAAGTCCGTTGGTAGAAAGCTTAACGGGTGTCATACCTAACAATCTTATCGACGACAAGAAAGATTATAGAGATTTCATTGCTGAAAAGTATTCGTGATGGAAAAGCTACTTGTTGATACGAATGTTGTTGTTGATTTGTTAACCAGAAGGGAAGATTTTTACAGGGAAGCTCAAGACTTGTTTACGTTATCCGATGAAGGAAAGGTTAAACTATTGGTTTCATCATTGACATTTGCCAATACTCATTATCTGCTTAACCGATATAAAAACAAAGATGAAGCCAGAAAGATCTTGATAAAGTTTAAGGTATTGGTTGAAGTGGCCAAACTAGATGACAAGATTATTGAGTTAGCGTTAGCCTCAGATTTTACGGATTTCGAAGATGCAATACAATACTATACGGCAGTAGAAAATGGGGTCGATGTGATCATTACTCGAAATCTGAGAGATTTTAAAACATCAAAATTACCCGTGCTGACTGCTAAGGAATACAAAATAAAATAAGCGTCAAATTCTTATTACATGGTTGCAGGCTGCCATATGGAAGCCCGAAAAATAATCATGGAAAATTTCTAACTTAAATTTGAAATTGCACATCAACATTTTAAAAATTTCAAAGCGTAATTTGGATTATTTTTTGTATCATTGATGTCAGGTTTAACCTGATATTGGTACTATGAAAAATAAATACATTTCAATCCAATCCAACGAGCTCCTTTCCTATTTCAACGAACAGAATAGGAGTTATTTCAATAATTCTTTGGCTTACCAAGCCTTGTCTGCTTCGAAAGAAAGTACCATTCGAGAATTGCTTAGCGACATGACCAAACGAGGTTTGTTGATGCGATTAAAAGATGGGGTTTATTACATCATTCCTTATGAGCAAAATGAGGCAACTTTTATGCCCGATTGGCATTTGTTAGTGGAACCTTTGGTAAATGATTCTGAACATTACATTGGATATTATTCTGCTTTGCAAATTCATAACCTCATTACGCAGCCATCATTCAAGGAGCAGATCGTTGTTTCTAAGCAGGTGCGCCCAGCTGAAATAAAAATTAAGAATGTTCCTTTTCAATTTATTTACCACAACAAGAAACATTTTTTCGGTTCGAAGAAAATTTGGATTGATAGCTTTAACCAAGTTCGCTGTTCAGACTTAGAAAAAACCTTAATTGATTGCTTGTTTAAACCTGATTATGCAGGAGGAATTGTTGAAGTGGCTAAAGCAATTTACCTTTCAAAAGACAAAATTAAGTACGATACTCTTTTTGAATACGTCATCAAATTTGATTCCCAAGCCGTAATAAAACGGTTGGGTTTCCTTTTAGAAGCTTTAGGCATAAATACGTACATCATTCAAGAACTGCAAAAAATAAAAACTGCTTCTTATGTAGTTCTTGATACCGAATTGCCAAAAACTGGAAGACGGATAAGTCGTTGGAGTATTCAACAAAATTTAGAAATGCAAACCATTCAATCTGCTATTTACACATGATAAAACCCGGTGAAGTACAGAAAAAAGCCAATATTGCTGGTGTTCGTGACCAACAGATTGAAAAAGATTACGTCATCTCATGGATTCTGTGGGGAATTTCTAAACACAACCAACTTTCATCGGCCATTGTATTTAAGGGCGGTACAGTATTAAAGAAAGTCTATTTTGAAGATTACCGATTTTCGGAAGACTTGGATTTTACATTACTAAATGCCGAAGTATCGAATGAGCAAATTTTCGCATGGTTTAAAGAGGTTTTTGAAATCATAAAAGATGAAGCCAATATTCCACTTGACATCAATAATCCGGATTTTCAAAGTAATAAACACGAAGACGTAGTCATTAATTTTTACATCAATTACATTGGTCCGCTTGGCGGACAAGGGAACAACAAAAAAGTAAAAGTTGATATTTCTCGCAGTGAACAACTAATATTTCCTCCTGCAAAGAATGACGTCTTTATTGGTTATTCTGACTTGGAAGTACACCAATTGTTGTGTTATCCA
>JAIYBD010000280.1 GCA_027488715.1 Bacteroidota bacterium
ATCACTGTCTGGAAATTGAGCCAAAAGTTCTTTCCGTTTCATCTCCAAAAGATTTTCTTCCGAAGGAGCTTTTTTCACCATTGAAATGAACTCTTCGACCTTATTCCTAAGGTTTTGATCTAATTTGGAAGATTTTTGTAGTTGATTAATGAGTTGATTTTCCGCAAAAACAGAGTGTCCAATTAAGCCAAAAAAAACTATAGAAACAAGTAATCGCATGATGGTTGAATTTCTCACAAAGTTAGTTTCGAAACCATAGACAATTCCGTGTAATCAACAACATGTTCTCACCATTTTCTCACGTCACAAAAATAAAAAGGAGCCCATAAGGCTCCTTTACTTAAATTCTGAATAGGCTTTACATCCGCTCAATGATGATGGCTGAAGCAGCCCCGCCACCGTTGCAGATAGCGGCCATGCCGTACTTACCACCCTTGCGGTGCAACACGTTGTTCAACGTAGAAACGATGCGAGCACCGGATGCACCTAGCGGGTGACCCAAGGAAACCGCACCTCCAAAGACATTCACTTTGGATTCATCCAAACCAAATTCCTTGATAAAGGCCAAGGTCACCACCGAAAAAGCTTCGTTTACCTCGAAGAAATCAATGTCGCTGATCGACAATCCCGCTTTTTCCAAGGCTTTTTTCGCTGCCTTTACGGGAGCCGTGGTGAACCACTCGGGTTCGTGGGCAGCGTCGGCAAACGCAACGATTTTTGCAACGGGCTTCAAGCCGTGTTGAGCCGCAGCTTCTGCACTCATCAACACGCAAGCGGCGGCACCATCGTTAATGGTCGAAGCGTTCGCTGCGGTAACGGTGCCTTCTTTCGTGAATACCGGCTTCAACCCCGGAATTTTATCGAAGAAAACCTTCTTGTATTCTTCATCTTGCGTAACCGCCAAGGCATCGCCTTTTTTCTGGGGAACCATCACAGGTACCACCTCATGGGCTAAATCTCCTGCGTCTGCCGCTGCAGCGGTGCGCTGGTACGACTGAATCGCAAAACGATCTTGCTCTTCTCTTGAAATCTCATACTTGGAAGCCGTTGCATCGGCACAAACGCCCATGGCGCACTGGTTGTAAACGTCGGTCAAACCGTCCAACACCAATCCATCAACCACCTGACCGTGTCCGTAACCGAATCCGTAACGCGCCTTAGGCAAATAGAAAGGAATTTGGCTCATGTTCTCCATTCCACCGGCAACCACAACGTCGTTGGTCCCTGCTTGAATGGTTTGAGCGCCCAACATGATGGCCTTCATTCCCGATGCACAAACTTTATTCACGGTGGTACAATCAACCGAGTTCGGCATTCCAGCAAAAAGAGACGCCTGACGGGCTGGACTTTGTCCCAAACCGGCCGACACCACGTTGCCCATAAATACCTCATTCACCTGATCACCAGCAATACCTGCTTTTTCCAAGGCACCTTGAATCGCTGCTGCTCCCAATTTTGTTGCCGAAACGCCAGCGAACTGACCTCCGAAACTACCCAAAGCCGTACGAACAGCCGATACGATAACCACATCTTTCATCATAAAAAATTTTTGCAAAAATACCCCAATTTTTCGCTCCCGCCAAAAAATTGTACCTTTACAAAATGAATCAAAAAACGCTCATCGCCCCATCCGTTCTTTCCGCTAATTTTTTGAATTTAGGAGCTGACATTCAGATGATTAATCAATCCCAAGCCGATTGGTTTCATGTGGATATCATGGATGGTGTTTTTGTACCTAACCTCAGTTTTGGTTTTCCCGTGATGGAAGCCCTTAAAAAAGAAGCTCAAAAACCGTTGGATGTACATTTGATGATTGTTGAACCGGATCGCTACATTTCTCGATTTGTAGAAACCGGAGCTTCCCATATTTCGGTTCATGCAGAAGCGTGTCCACACCTCCATCGTTCGTTGCAAAACATCCGACAACAAGGCGTTAAGGCAGGAGTTGCCCTCAATCCACACACCCCAAATCAGATCTTGGAACATGTGGGAGAGGAATTGGATTTGGTTATTTTGATGAGCGTTAACCCCGGGTTTGGCGGACAAAAATTTATTGAAAATACGCTTCGAAAAACAGAAAATTTAGCTGAATGGCGTTCTAAACATGGTTATTCGTTTCTCATCGAAATTGATGGGGGCGTGAATGCAGGAAATGCAAAAAGCCTTGTTGATGCCGGCGCCGATGTGTTGGTGGCAGGGAATTTCGTATTTTCTTCTTCCAATCCATCACAAACCATTTCGGAATTAAAAGGCCTTTTTTAATGCGTTCAGCACTCGTTTTATTTTTCTTTTTCCTCGGATTTTTCGGCTTTTCTCAAGTTCAGTTGAGGGGAAAAATCGTTCACGACTCCACCGGACTTCCGTTGGAATCGGCACAAATCTCGGCGGTGGGCACCAAATTCGGAACGACCTCTTCCAGCGATGGCTCCTTTACCCTTGTGCTTCCTTCTGAAAAAGAATATACGGTGGCGTTTTCTTATTTGGGTTTTAAAACTCAAACGAGAAGAATCGACCCCAATAACATGCCTGCATTTCTTCAAATTCGTTTAAAATCATCGGTTCGCGATTTTTCCGGAGTGAACATCGACGGAAATTCCAATCGGAATTCGGGCATGATTCAGATGGATCCCAAAATTGGAAAATTGAACCCCAATCTCACCGGAATTCGGGATGTTTTGGGTGCGTTTATCCAAACCAACAACGAATTAAGTGCCAGTTACAACGTTCGTGGTGGGAATTACGATGAGAATTTGGTGTACGTGAACGGCATAGAAATTCAACGTCCGCAATTGGCTCGCAGCGGCCAACAAGAGGGAATGAGTTTTGTGAACCCCGATTTAGTTGGCCGCATCAACTTCTCCAACGGCGGATTCGAAGCCAAGTACGGCGATAAAATGTCGTCGGTGCTCGATATCACCTATCGCCGCCCCGATTCGTTTCGGGTAGGTATTTCAGGGGGCTTCATGGGCGGCTCGGCCTATTACGAAAATCGATCCAAGAATAAAAAATTCGGCATCATTGCCGGTGCTCGTTACCGAACCCTCACCGGACTGCTTTCCACTTTGGATGTGCAAGGCGATTACCGTCCGCAGTACGGAGATTTTCAAGCCAACCTCACCTACTCCATCAATAAAAAGTGGGAATTTTCTTCCTTGCATACCCTGGCCGCCAACGTGTACAGCTTGGTTCCTCAAAGTCGGGAAACGGCCTTTGGAACCATCAAAGAAGCGTTGTTGTTGCGGGTTTATTTTGCGGGACAGGAATACACCAATTACTCCAACTCCCTGCAAGCCATCAATTTCAACTACCAATCGTTGGATGGAAAAACCCGGTTGAAATTTGGTGCGAATTATTACACCGCCTTGGAGAAAGAAACCTTTGACGTAGAGGGTGCTTACTTTTTGGACCAGTTGGACAACGATCCGGGGTCCAAGGATTTCGGAAAAGTTCGATTCAATCGCGGATATGGCGGTTTTCAATCGTACGGCAGAAACCAATTGGAAATTCAATCGGCGGCAATTCAGCATTCCGGTTTGTACCAATCGGCCGCAGGAAAACCGGTGGTAGAATGGGGATTAAAACTGCGGAATGATCAATTCAAGGATCAGTTGTACGAGTGGAAAAGGGTGGATTCTGCGGGATTTTCGTTGCCCCAAAAGTCAGACACTGTGGTGTATTTGGAAGAGTTTATTTCGGGCAAAAACAACCTACAAGCCCAACGGGCGGAAACGTATGCGCAAGTGCGCCTCGAGAAAGATTGGTTGGGCAATCAGTTTTCGGCCATCATGGGCGTTCGGGGGAATTATCATTCCATTACCCAGCAGTTTTTGGTGAGCCCGCGCATCATTCTCTCCCTTCGTCCCGATTGGAAAGACGATTGGTTGTTTCGCTTATCGGGCGGGCATTATGTGCAGCCGCCTTTTTACCGGGAGATGCGTCAACTGGATGGAACCATCAACCTAAACATCAAATCGCAACAAAGCTGGCAAGTGGTTTTGGCCGGAGATCGCAATTTTGTGGCGTGGGATCGGAATTTCAAATTCGTTACGGAGGTTTGGGCCAAAAGCATCACCGATTTAATTCCGTACGAAATCGACAATGTTCGTTTGCGGTATTACGGCACCAACAATGCCAAGGGTTACGCCCAAGGGATTGATTTTCGGGTAAATGGAGAATTTGTTCCCGGTTTGGAATCGTGGATGCGGGTGAGTTTGATGAATTCGAAAGAAGACATTTTGGACGATGTGTATTTCGACTCTTCGGGCAAGGCGATTTATCCGGGTTATGTTCGTCGACCTTCCGATCAGCGGTTGAATTTCAGCATTTTGTTCCAGGATTATTTGCCGAACAACCCCACCTACACGGTTCATTTGAATTTGTTTTACGGAAGTCGTTTGCCGATTGGTCCGCCGGATTATGTTCGCTACAAGGACACGTTTAGCATGCCGGCGTACCGAAGGGTTGACATTGGTTTTTCGAAGCAGTTGATTGGCGGAGCGGCGAAACCGGTGAAAAACCAAGGATTTCTGCAAAATTTTGAAGGTTTGTGGCTGAGTTTGGATGTGTTCAATTTGCTGCAGATCCAAAACACCGTTTCCTACACTTGGATTCGAGACAGTTTTGAGCGGCAGTTTGCCGTACCGAATTACCTCACCAACCGACAGATCAATGTGAAGTTGACGGGGACGATTGGGAAAGGAAAACGGAAATGAAACCTTGGGGGCTAATCGTTGCGGGTGGAAAGTCGGAACGATTCGGGAGCCCCAAAATCCTTCACGAAATCGATGGCGTTCCGCAGTGGCAACGCTTGGTTGATGCATTATCGCCCCATTGCGAGCGCGTTGTCCTCAATATTTCGGAGGAGCTATGTTCGTTTTTTCTCCCTCCTACACCTTTTGAGATTTTGGCAGAAAACGAACATTTGGGCCCATTGGAAGGATTGTGCAAGGCTTTTGAAACTTACCCGAATAGGGATTGGTTGGTGATAGCTTGCGACCATTTTTGGGTGGAAGCCGGTGCATTCGAACAATTGAATGCTTTAAAATCGCTTTTTTTTCAGGATGAACACGGGAACTTGGTACCTTGGCTTGGAAAAATCACCAAGATGGATATTGATTTCATCCTTCAGAAGAAGAAAGAAGGGGAGCAAAGTTTGAAGCGTATTTTGGAGATGATGCCTGTTACAACGGTTTTGCCGAGCAAGAAAGAATGGATTTTGGATGCCGATTCTGCTGAAATGTTACATGCTGAGAACGTTAAGAACAAGGACCACTAAACCTTCTGCTTTAACCGAAAGAGCTGAAATGGAGCTAAATTCAAGAATGATCGGATCCATTTTCTTGGCACTTCTTTTTGGCAAAACACGATTTAATGGCGGATGGATGAATCATTTAACGTTTCAAAGGCAATTTTAAATAGCCTTGCCTTTCAACGGAAGGACGAAAAATAAAACAGATTGAAATCGAGCAGAAGAAATAGCTTGTATTTTTACCGTATGAAAAACAAAACAATCCGACCTACTTTTCATGATTTTTTAAGTGGATTCTTTGTTTTTTTGCTGGCCATGCCTTTGAGCTTAGGAATTGCGAAGGCCAGTAATTTTCCGCCTTTGATGGGTTTGTTAACGGCCGGAATTGGAGGTTTGGTTGTTTCTTGGTTTTCGGGTTCACGGCTCAGCATCAAGGGACCAGCGGCCGGGCTTATTGTTATTGTTGCGGGAAGTGTTACGGAACTTGGGAAAGGTGATCCGGTTCAAGGTTGGATTCTCACTTCCGGAGTACTTTTTTTATCTGCCGTTCTTCAACTTGGTTTCGGAAAAATGAAGTTGGGCCGATTCATTGATTTCTTTCCACTTCCCAGTATTCAAGGCATGTTATCGGCCATTGGAATCATCATTTTAAGCAAACAAGTTCACCTGATTTTAGGGAATTCGCCCTTGGATGCAGAAGGGAACCCTCTAATTGAGCCGATTGAATTGTTGATGGCGATTCCCGATTCTTTGAATAACATCAACCACATTTCGACCATCATTGGTTTGATTGGGATGACCATTGTTCTAACGTGGCATCGAATGCCGATTGCATTTTTGCGGAAGTTTCCCGCTCCCTTGGTTGTCCTTTTGATGACCATTCCTTTGAGCATGGTATTAAAACTTCCAAAGGAACAAACCATTCAATTTCAACAAAACTTTTTTGACTCTATTCGTTTTCAATTGGACTTTTCGGGTTGGGAGAATTTTGGTATTTTCATCAAATACATTCTTTTGTTCGCGATCATTGGCAGTTTAGAGAGTTTGCTCACGGTGCGAGCCGTTGATATTCAAACGCCTAAAGAACCCAAAAGCAATCCCAACAAAGATTTGATGTCGATTGGTTTTGGCAACATTCTTTGTTCTCTTTTTGGCGGATTACCCATGATTAGTGAAGTGGCACGCAGCAGTGCCAATGTTTCAAGTGGCGCAAAAACGCAATGGAGCAGCTTTTTCCACGGCTTTTTCATTCTCCTCTTCCTCGTTTTTTCTGTTCATTTCAGTGGTTTCATTCCAACGGCGGCGCTTTCCGCCCTGTTGGTTGCTGTGGGCATTCGCCTGATTAATCCAAAAGAGTTTTTCAAAATTTTCAAGCTGGGAAAAGGGCAGTTTTGGGTTTTCATCTCCACCATCATCATAACGTTATTCACCGATTTATTAATTGGAATTAGCGCGGGAATTCTTGTTAACATTGGTTTTCTTTATTTCAATGGTACACCTTTTCAACGTATTTTTCGCCCAAAACTTCATTGGAACGGAAATGTTTTGATGGTGAATGAAGCAGCTACCTTTGCCAATTGGTTGGGAATCCAAAAGGAGATCAACACAAAAAAAAGGTCGGAACACATCGTTATTGATTTTTCAAACTGTTCCATCATGGATCAAACGGTTCAAGAAAATGTTTTTCATCTTGGGGTGGAGTTTTCTAAATCGGGTGGCTCCTTAATTTCAAGATAAGCAAAGTCATTCCTATTTGCGTTCTCCTTTGGCTTCTGTTTTTCACTTCGGCTCAAATCCAACGTAATTCAAGTTGAAAACAACCATACCCTTCAAATTGGCCTCAGTTCTACCCTCCCCTTCCATTCTTAAATGTCAATTTGTAGAAGATTTTTTACCTTAAATGCCATTTTTCTTCCACAAATTTTATCTTCGTAAAAATAACCTCATGAAAAAAATCTTGAAATGGATCGGAATCATCCTTGGAGGATTGATTGGATTTATCCTCATTGTTGGTCTTGTTGCCCCCAAATCTTATCATGTTGGTGTAACCCATTTCACCAAGGCATCGGCCCAAAATGCAGCTCCCCTTTTTCAAAAGTGGGAAAATTGGGACCGATGGTCGCCTTGGAAAGCCTCCGATTCAACCATGAAAGTGTCCATCACCGGAACCTCTGGAACGGTAGGATCTCGGTACGATTGGGTGGGCGAAAACACCGGTGAAGGTAGCATGACCGTTACAGAAATCGATGCTTATTCCTTGAAATTCGACCTCGCTTTTGGCGGCCCTCTTCCTTCCACTTGGAAATGTAAAATGGAAGCTCAAGATACCTTGGGTGGTAGCACCCTTTCTTGGACGTTCGACGGAGAAAGCCCCTACCCTTTCAACGCTTTTTCGTATTTGTTCAATATGGAGGACTATGTTCGAAGCGATTTTGAAAAAGGCTTGAAATCCATCGGCTCCATTGCCGAAGGCCCCGTGACCTACGACATTGAAATGATGAAAAATCCAGGTCTTCACTTTTTGATCAATCGAGCTACCGTAAAATTTGGCGACATCCCTGCTTTTTTTGGAGAACGGTATGGCGTCATTTATCCGGAAGCTGAAAAGTTAAACATAAAAGCAGGCACTCCATGTGGGTTGTTCTTTACGTACAATACGGAAAAAGGAGAAACCGATATGGCCGCTGCAGCTGAAGTTCCAGAACGGCCAAAGCAAAAATCGCCCCTCTTCACCGCCATCAGCATCGATCAAAACGTTGCTCCAACCCTTTTAAAAATCAATTACTACGGTCCGTACGAGGGAACAGGTGCTGCTCACGAAGCCATGGATGTATTCATGAAGCAAGAAAATTTAGTTCAGGTACCTCCCGTGATTGAACGTTATGTGACCGATCCAGGAACCCAGAAAGATCCCAATAAGGTGCTTACCGAAATCATTTATGCCGTGAAGAAAAAGAATTAACGAAGAATTCGATAGTTCTTATATCCTATTTCCCAGCCAAGGACTTTTTTCGCAAAAGCCTTGGCTTTTTCTTTGATGGAACGTCGGTCGATGGAAAGATCGAAATCGAATTTCCAATTTTGGGTTTCAATGCGTTTCCGCATGACTTCCGGATGCGTTCCTTTAAACTTTTGAAGGGCATCGATGCCCGAATAATCGAACTCAGCTTTGTTTCCTACATGTTCCGCCAACCATGCATCGTCGTGCCAAAGGCGGTGAAACGCCTGCTGTTTCCGTTGCATGGCATCAGGAGGTTTCACCCAACCGTAGTGATGAACGGTGGCTTCTACCTTTTTCACCTTGAGTTTTTCAGATGGAAACTTTCGAAATCCTTGGGCATCTTTATAAGAAAACACCCCATTAACGGGTCGAATAATTCGAATTTCATGATGGTACCAACGGGAGGAAGAACCCACGTAATCGTAACTTCCGTAAAAATGCAAGTACTTGAAAAGCAAACCCTCCACGTGTTCATCGCTCTTCCATTTCTCCATGGCAGATCGAATGGCGGCATGGTCGTTTTCGTGGAAGCATTCATCTCCTTGAATATAAATGGCCCAATCGGAATCGGGAGAAACGGCGGCCAACGCTTTATCGGTTTCTAAGGCAAGCACCCGGCCGCCTTCTCGCATTTCATCGTTCCAAACGGTATCGACAATGCGAATTTTAGGACCCAAGGCTTCCACCAAGGCCCGAGTAGAATCTTCAGAATTTCCTACGGCAACCACCACCTCATCGCACAAGGGAAGAATGGAAGAAATGGCTTCTACAATGGGATAATCGTACTTTTCGGCATTCCGAATGAAGGTAAATCCCGAAACTTTCATGCCGAAGCGCGTTTTAATCGATCGTTGATGGCGCGGCCCAAACCTGCTTCGGGAAGCCATTGAGCATAAATCATTTCGATGGGGAGTTCGTCCAGCTCCCGAAGGAATTTAAAAAGTTGAGCAGCAGCTTCAACGATGTTTCCGTCTTCCGACAAGTTTCGAAAGTGGTAAGCTTCGAAGGGTTGTGATCCAAAAAATAAGTATCCTTGATTGCAATCGCAATGCGTAGTGTTCCAATCCTCTACCATCACCACTTTTTTCTTTGGTGCATAATGCGAATCCAACATCCCCGGCGCAGCCGGTTTTGAACTGGAGGTTTGTACTCGACTGATCTTCACTCCGGCCATCTTTTCGATTTCCTCGGTGGTGCATCCACCTAAACGGTAAATGACCAAGCCGTTCTCCCAACCTACAATGGTGCTTTCCAATCCAACCGAACAAGGACCTCCGTCGAGCACCATGGAAATGGCTTCTCCTAACTGATTTTCTACGTGTTCTGCCGTGGTGGGGCTAACGTATCCGAAAGGATTTGCGCTGGGCGCCGCCAACGGAAAAGGAAGGGATTTTAAAACTTCCAAGGTTAGCGGATGGTTGGGAACACGAAAAGCACAACGTGAACTTCCCGCCGTTACCAAATCGGAGATGTTGTTTTTTTTAGGAAGTAATACCGTGAGTGGCCCCGGCCAAAGGTTTTCAGCTAATTTTCGCAATGGAGCCGGGAATTCAGACGCATAATTCTCCACTTCATTCAACGAGGAGCAATGAACAATGAGTGGATCGAAGTGCGGACGATTTTTAGCGGCAAAAATGGAGGCGACCGCTTTTTCATCGAGAGCATTGGCCGCTAATCCGTAAACGGTTTCCGTTGGGATCGCAACCAAATTTCCCTGTTTCAACTGGGAAATGGCTTCTTCGATGGAGGTAGAAATCATGATGGCAAAGATAACCCCCTAAATCCAACCTTGGGGTACTTACTTCACTTCGATTTCATCCAGAAACAACCAACTTTTATTCCCGTGGTAGGGATGCCAAAGTGGAAGTTCTTTGGAAGCAACCACCTCAAATTTCACGGCCTTGATTTTTCCAACCGAGGCGGGAACCGCAAACGAATAATCAAACGTCGTCGCATCCTGCATGCTGGAATTCATCTGCTTGTTCTCTCCCAAGGAGATCCATTTTCCATCCATTTTCTGAACCCATCCTTGAACGGTTTCCGGGAAAATGATCCAACTTTTGGGGTAACTCAACACCCCCAGCGAAATTGTTTTTGCATCAAAAGGTTGATTCAGGGGCATTTCTACCGAAACATCTTTTCCTTCCCAACCCAACCAATTCAATTTCCAGTTGGTGGTTCCATGAACGCCATCGGACAGCCGCGCAGCACCTTCTCCGGTGTAGCGAGGATCGGAAGCCGGCATCAATTTCGGAAGTTGATGAAAGGCCGCGTTTCCTTCGACCGAAACTTGGGTAGCTTTCTTGGTTTCAACGTAATACTTTTCGGCATTCATGCCGTTTTCATCGAATTCCCACGTTCCCGTTTCCGAGCAAGTTCGGTGAAAATCTTCCAATAAATTCGCCATTTCTTCCTTTTTCATCCATGTTCCATTCTTTTCTTCATAAAATCCACGTGGTCCAAAAAGTTCGGTTTTGGCTATTTCCAAGCGGGAATATTGGATAGGAAGATGGGCAACCTTCACGCGCGCATGAAAAGCCGAGTCGGATTGGGTTGCCGCTAAAGCTGCCGAAAACAACGTTTCATATAGGGTGATGAAGTTGGAATTCAAAAAGGTATTCTTGTACTGGGCCGGACTTCCGTAGATGTCCAAACCTTGTTTGGTTTCCTTAGCGTTGCGGTGGAGGATATCTTGATATGCTTGAATTTCTTCGGCGGCGGGGCCGTAATAGGCGGAAAGAAACTTTTGCCGAATTTGATCTTCCCGAACGTTCGGATTCCACAGCCATTGACTTAGGAGATAACTTTTGTACTGCGCCCATTCCACTCCATTTCGGGCATTTCCTTGCTCAAATACCGCAGAAACATTGTTTTTTGAGAACAACTGAACGTTTGATTGAAGGGTATGAAGATTGGGGAACGGACACAAATAGTTGGTAAACTGAACGGTATAGTCCCAAATTTTCAATGTTCCACCGCCCAATTGTGCCCACCCTTGCAGGTCATCTACAAAGGATTTGGAGCCGGGATGGGTGAGCATATCGGAACTTCGATCCAATTCGATGGAACATAGGGTGACCCAAACATTTTTGGCGGGTTTGGTAATTTTAGGTGGTTTTCGGGTGTATTGATACGCCAAAGTGGTGATGATTTGCTGCGGAAATGCCTCGGCCACTTGGTTCACCAATTGCAGCATCAATCCGGCGGGCGAACCTTCTTGTTGGTCGATATTCTTGCAATTTTCACATTCGCAGTTGTAATAGCAATCGTTTTGGCTCACACTCCAGATGCGATAATCGGGATGAGCTTGAATTTCCTTCCCTAAATTTTGGATGATGAGTTCACGAACGGCGGGATTGGAAAGGCAAAGTTGACCAAACGGAATGCGTTTCCCGCCAACGAGGGAAAAATATTCGGGATGAGCCTCGAAATGCACCTTGGGATCCACCAATTTGTTGAAGGTGTGAACGTAGTACCCCTTGTACCAGAAGTCGCCGATGCCGTACACTTTTCGCCAATCTTTATAGAATTCGGAATCGTTGTAGGGGCCATTCACCATGCGCACATCGAACGCGGGGGTTTCTGTTCGTGCTATTCCGTTGGGGATGGAAATGGACGCGGATTGATTCCAGGCAGGAAATGAAAATTCGGTGGGCGAAAAAACGATGCATTGGAGATAATCTTCGAAAAAGGTGGTTACGGCATTTACCAATCCTTTTCGGGGACCGCCGTTGAGCGTTAGGCTTTGGGCGTCAGTTTTTATTTGTAGGGCATCGGTTTGAGGCAATTCGGTGAGTCCGAAAAACACTTTTTGGGTTTTGGAGAAGATTTTTTCTTTGGATTGATAGCTGGAGAGTGGAACGGTTCTGAACGTTGGGATTTTCATTTTCGCCAACGCATCTTGGAACACGCTCAGCGCATGGGTGGTGCGGGCGTTCATGGAATCGGGTACGATGATGATGGGGAAAGCTGTGTTTTTTTTCCCTTTTGGAAGTTGAACGGAAACGAGTTCGAAGCTCCAGGAGGAGAGGGAGGCTAACAACAATAGGAGGGAGACCAATATTTTCATGGTTAAAAATACGGAGGGAATGGAAATGGCGTTGGAAAATTTTGGCCGGTGGTCTCGATCCTATTCATAAAGAAAAACCCGAAGAACGATCCGGTACCTGATGAGCCTCGAAGGAAGATGCCTGAGGGGCCTCGAAGGACGGCTTGGTTCACTTGGAGGTAGGAACTTCTCGATCCTCCACTCGCTTTTCTCGAAGCTGGTTGATGTGTCTGCTGAAGGATTTAAGGAACGGCAGGGGCCACACATCGTCGCAAACAGGGGCAAATATTGTTGTCGAAAACAAAACCAAAGTACGAGGAAACGGGGGCTACCCTTCGCAATCGGGGGCTACCCTCTTCGCAAACGGGGGCTACCGCCCCC
>JAIYBD010000093.1 GCA_027488715.1 Bacteroidota bacterium
AACTTTCAGTTGGATTTATGTTGGACAAATACACTCGTCCATCCAAAAAGAAGATCGAAAGAATTAAATGTCCCGCTTTTTAATCAATTGTTAAAAAAGTTTCAAATCGCGTTCAAAATAACGTTACTTTCTCAAATCGTTAGCATTATTGCATTATGAAGAAATTATCTCGCTTTTCTAGCTTAGCAGCACTTCTTTTCATCCCAGCAGCTGCCACTTTGCTCCCCGGTTGCAAAGGAAAAGAGCAAGACACCAAAACCGGTTGGAATTACAATGATTCCAAAAACGGAGGTTTCGACGTTGCCGAGTTTCAAGACCAAGAAACAGGCCCAGGATTAGTACTCGTAGAAGGTGGTCGTTTCACCATGGGTGCTACTGAACAAAATATCGGTATGGAAATGGATAATATCCCCCGTACTGTTACTGTTCAATCGTTCTACATGGACGAAACCGAAGTTTCAAATTTGAACTATCGCATGTACACCTGGTGGTTGTACAAAACTTACGGACAAGATCCTACTACTCTTCCCATTTACAAAGCAGCTTTGCCTGATACCTTGGTATGGAGAAGAAATTTGGCCTACAACGAGCCTTATGTAGAAATGTACTTCCGCCACCCAGCATACAACAACTATCCGGTTGTTGGTGTAAGTTGGAAACAAACTCAAGATTATTGCATCTGGCGTACAGACCGCGTAAACGAATCCATGCTCGAAAGAGAAGGATTCAAAAACCAAACTGGTCAATTTGATGCTTCTAATCCTTTCAATACCGATGCTTATTTAGCTGGTTTAGTTGAATTGGATGGTAAAAAGAAAAAAGGAAAAGACGGACAAGAACGTAATATAACCATGGAAGATGGAATTCTTCTTCCTACCTACCGCCTTCCAACCGAAGCTGAATGGGAATTTGCAGCACTTGCTCTTGTAGGAAATGCAGCCGGTGAAAACATCGAAGATCGTAAAGTTTATCCTTGGTCTGGTCGTAGCATGCGTGATGGCCGCCCTGGAAAAACCCAAGGACAAATTTTGGCTAACTTCAAACGTGGTCGTGGTGACTATATGGGTATCGCTGGTCGTTTGAACGATATGGCAGCTCCTACCGCTCCAGTTCTTTCCTACTATCCTAACGATTACGGTTTGTACAACATGGCCGGTAACGTTAATGAGTGGGTTCAAGATTTGTATCGTCCTCTTTCTTTCCAAGATCAAGAAGATTTCAACTCTTACCGTGGTAACGTATTCACTATCCCTGCAATTAATGCCGATGGACAAATGGAAAAAGATACCGCTATCGGTCCTAATTACAACCGTCTTCGTCGCGTAGCTGATACCGTTCGCATGATCGATCCTTATGTATTGGATGATCAAGATTCTATCGAAATGTACAACGAGAAGAATACGTTAGTAAGCAACCAATCTCGCGTTTACAAAGGCGGTGGTTGGAGAGATATGCCTTACTGGATGAGCCCCGGTACTCGTCGTTTCTTGAATGAAAACAATTCAGCAGACGATATCGGTTTCCGTTGTGCCATGATTCGCATGGGTTCACCAACCGGTGTTGCAGCAAAAAAGAAAAAGAAATAATTAGATATTTTCATCGAAAGGCGTGGGTACAACCCACGCCTTTTTTATTTTTGTTCTATGGTTCATTCCCCCTTTTCCTCTTCGTTCCAATTGGGTATTTTAGGCGGAGGTCAACTCGGAAAAATGCTTTGCCAAGTGGCTTACCAAATGGATATTTCCACCGCCGTTCTCGACCCTGATCTCCAATGTTCTGCAGCACAAATTGCCAAACGTTTTGTCCAAGGGTCGTTTAAAGATTTTGATACTGTTCTTGAATTCGGAAGAACCGTGGATGTACTTACCATCGAAATTGAACACGTCAATTTAGACGCCCTCGATCAACTCGAAAAAGAAGGAAAAACCATTCATCCCAATCCCAAAGCATTGCGCTTAATTCAAAATAAGCAATTGCAAAAAGATTGGTACGCTCAATTAAACCTACCTACCTCACCATTCTCAAACCATTCATCCAAATTGGGCTTTTCGCCAAAATTTCCTTTCGTTTGGAAATCTGCAACAGGCGGTTACGATGGTAAAGGAGTTTCTGTTGTTCATAATGAAAATGATTGGAATCAACTTCCTGATGTTCCTTTCGTTGCTGAAGAGATGGTGGATATTCAAACGGAAATCGCGGTCATCGCTGTTCGTAATGCTTCCCAAACGACATGTCTTCCCGCTTGTTCCATGGTTTTCCATCCAACGGCCAATTTGGTTACTCAAGTTGTTTCTCCAGCCCAAGTTGATACCCCTATTTTACAACAGGCAGAAACAATAGCCACTCAGTTGATCAATGATTTAGCTATTCAAGGCCTACTGGCGGTAGAGTTTTTTGTTAATGCCCGGGGGCAATTGCTCATCAATGAAGTGGCTCCACGTCCGCATAATTCCGGACATTTTACTATTGAAGGGGCTGAATCTTCCCAGTATGAACAGCACCTTCGGGGTGTTCTAAATCTTCCTTTAGGCAGTTCTCGATTAAAATCTCCCTCCGTAATGGTCAATATCATTGGTGAACCTGGGTTTTCGGGTCCTGTGTATTATCAAGGAATGGAAGAAGTACTTGGTATTCCCGGTGCTTCAGTTCATCTTTATGGAAAGAAGGAAACACGACCTTTCCGAAAAATGGGACATGTTACCATCACCGATGCCCATTTAGATTCGGCTATGGATAAAGGTCAACGGATTAATCAAATTTTAAAAGCAATTTCCTTATGAATACAGGTGTGAAAGTTGGCATCATTATGGGTTCGTCTTCCGATTTACCCATCATGAAAGATGCATATGATTTTTTAGTTTCCATGGGAGTTTCAACAGAAATTTCGGTGGTTTCTGCGCATCGAACGCCGGGAAGAATGGTATCTTATGCTTCTGAAGCGGCCCAACGAGGATTGCAAGTGATTATAGCTGGTGCGGGTGGGGCCGCCCATTTACCCGGAATGGTGGCTTCCCTAACAACCTTACCTGTTATTGGTGTACCTATTCTCTCCCGCAACTCTATCGATGGGTGGGATAGCATTCTTTCTATTTTACAAATGCCTGGAGGTGTTCCTGTTTCAACGGTGGCCCTAAATGGTGCCTTGAATGCAGGAATAATAGCAGCTCAAATTGTAGCTTTATCCGATTCAGCTGTATTAGATAAGCTTACCGAATACAAGATTAACCTGCGGATAAAAGTGGAAAAAGATGCAGCGAAATTAGAGGAAATGGGCGTTGAAAAATTTCTTAATTCGAAGGGGTAAATTTCATCGTTTCGCATTGGCCTATGGCTGTCATCACCTGTTGAAGAATGGTTTCTGCGGGCAATTCTGGATCGAATTTCATGGGTGGATGAAACGTAACCCTTAGATTAGTTCCCCTTTTCTTAAGTTTTAACCCTGTTTTATCAAAGGCTCGCCGAAATCCATTGATGGTGATGGGAACCACAATGGGTTGATGTTCCTTGATGATGTACCCTGTTCCTTTTCGACCTTCGGCGAAAGCTTTAGTGGTTCCTTGGGGGAAGTTGATGAGCCATCCATTTTTCAGGGCCTCTCCAATTTTGTCTCCGGCGTTTTCGTCGAGTCCACGTTGAACGTTTTGGCCGGCTGATCGCCAACTTCGTTTCACGGTTATGGCGCCGGCCAAGGTGAAAATTCTCGCAAGCCAACTGCTTTTCATCGTTTCTTCGGCTGCAACGAATTGTACGTTCACCTCGGGATTCAAAAGATAGGAAGGGAATCCAAGTTTCTTTTTCCGTTTGTTTCTTACAGCGGCAAAAACTTGCAGAAAACAAATCACATCGGTAAAATACGTTTGGTGATTCGATACAAACAGAACATTGGTTTTTGGCAGATTTTTCAAATGCTCGGTACCACTCCACTCCAAACGGTTGAATAAGTTAATACCAGGATAGGTGGCCAATCCAACGGTAGAAAACATTAATCGTTTTACCAGCTTTGAACCTATTTTTTGAATCATCTTTTGCCTTCTTCCATTAAGATTAAGGCAAAAACCGAATAATTCAGCATGTCTTGGAAATTGGCTTCTAATCCTTCCGAAATCAAAGTTTTTCCTTGATGATCCTCAATTTGTTTCACCCGGAGAATTTTCATCAAGATCAAATCGGTTAGCGAACTGATGCGCATGTCTCGCCAAGCCTCGCCGTAATCGTGGTTCTTGGCTTCCATCAAACTTTTGGTATTCGATACCCATCGGCCATATTGATCCATCAGCCAATCGGTACTTTCGTGCGTACTGCTTTCGCTTGGTGGTTCACTCAGTTGGATCAGTGCCATCACGCAGTAGTTGATGATTCCAACGAATTCATCTTCAATTCCTTCTCCAACCTGGCTGTTTCCTGTTTCCTGAATGGTTCGAATGCGATTGGCTTTGATGAAAATTTGATCGGTTAATGACGATGGCCTTAAAATTCGCCACGCCGAACCATAATCGTGATTTTTCTTCTGAAACAGTTCTTTGCAATGAAGGATTACCCGATCGTATTGTTGGGATGTTTGACTCATGTTAAATTTTAGATGTGATCGTTAACATGATGGCAACGGGAAGAATGTTGGCGCGAGCCTTGGGGCCTTGGAGATTGTATCCAGAAAAGGGCGTGAAACTGGTTTGGTAAATGTTTTGAATCAACGCCAAATCGATGATTTCATTTTCATTTTTGATGCCTAACCCTAAAGAAAGTGCGTAGCGAACATTATCCAATTGATTTTCGGTGGCCCAGCCCATGGTTTGATAGCGGAAACCAGCTCGACCGTAGTATTTCTTATCGAATCGGTACTCTCCGCCGATGCGCAAGGCAATGGCTGTTCCCAAGGAATCCTGAATGGTCTGATTCAAATCATCGAAAGCAAAAGGATCTCCGTCGGAACGAAATTCCATCCGCCTCATATTGGTAATGTCCAAATCTGTCGAAATCAAACCAATTTTGTCGAACAATTGCGTAGCAGAAAAGGTAAATCGGTCGGGGAGAAATAAAGTGTATGATCCGTTATATTCCATGGATCTCTGTTGAAAGGGACCAATAGAATCCAAATTAGAACTCAAGGAAGTTGAATAAGAATCGAAGGCGCTTACCGATGTTCTTGATTTGTACCCGATTCCTACACGCAAATCGGGATTTACCACATAAATTCCGCCAAGTTGGAAAGAGGCGCCAAATCCGGAAAAATTGGTATTGGTACGGAAGGAGAAATTATTGAAATTCGATACCGTATCCCTCTCGTCTTCCTCCCGATAGGTGTTTTCGTAATTGATGCGTAAGTATTCCCCGTTCATAGATCCACCGATGTACAATTTGTCGTTGATGTTTCCTCCCGCAGAGAATGAAAAATTAAACTGATTACCTTTTTGTGCGGAGATAACCGATTTCCGAAGTGAGGCATTCGTATTATAAATCGGTTCAAAGTCAATTGAATTTACATTTGAAATTAAATTTGTTTGATTGGCTAAATACGATTCGTACATGAATGGGGCATTATCGCGAAGGAAATTGGAAGAACGGCTTCCATTCCTCGGGTCGTTGGCCTGCGCAGCAAAATAATCGACCATAGAGTTTCCTACCTCAACTCCTCCCGCCGAAAAATATTCCCGAAAAGTATTGTTCCGATTGAAGGTAAGAGCGTAATTCATCGATTTTAATGATCGGGTAGAATCCTCAAAATCCCGACCTTTCACAAATCCCATGCTCGTAAATCCGAAATTTGATTTGCGATAGGCATCTCGATTCCCGGCGAATTCGGTATTGCTTCGGTTCGATTGCAAATTCGAGGTAAATGAAAATACATCGGTGCGAAATAATCCCAAAGTGGCAGGATTCGTAGAAATGGCTCCAATCTCTGGTCCAGTACTTCCATAAGCACCTCCCATACCCGCAACTCTTGCTGTAGAACTACTTCGACTGGTAGACGCCGAAACAGCATCGTAAATACTTTGAGCAGATCCCCAAAAGCAGGTTAAAACCCCAAAAAGTGTAAAAATAAATCGCATTATCGACCTCCTCTTCCACCAGTACTTGGGCGAGCCCCTCCTCCACCAGATGAAGGATTGGAAAAGCCGCCAGAACCGCCAGAATTATAATTTGAATGGTTATTGAATGAGTTACCCGAATTAAATCCCGAATTTCCTTGGTAGTTGCTACCATTGTTCCATCCCCCTCGAGACCCTGAACTGGGTCGCGATCCACTGGAGCCATTCCAATTCTGAGTGCGAATGGGAGGTGAAGTGGCGCCTGAGGTTCGGGAAGGGCGAGTTGGAACGGAAATATTCCCGCCCGGTACTCGGTTAATCGGCGCTCCCCAAGGATTGTACCGGTAAGGGTCGTAATAAGACCCGTAAAACATCGGACTACCGTAAGTGTAACCAAACGGATCGGAATAATAACCTGAAGGATTATAACCAAATGGAGAGAAAGGGGCATAACCCGGCATAAACGGACCGTAGAACGTGGTTAGACGCTCCCGCGGATCTGTATTTTGAGGCGTAATCGCTATCGTTTTCTTCTCTCGAAGGGTCGATAAATCTTCTTTCCCTTCCCGAGAAGATCGCACATAGGTGTCATCCCAATCGGATTCGCTGCTCGCAATTTTCGAGCTCGAACAGCTGGAAATCATCCAGCCCATCACCACGAAAAAAAATACTGCCTTCATAACGTTAGGTTTCATGGGTAAAAATACGGCAAAAAGTTATCTTTGCATCTAGAGAACGACGGAAGACCTTCGTTGGTTTCGTAAAAAATTGATTCATGGCAAAAGAAATTACATCACGCTCCGAAAACTATTCCCAATGGTACATTGATT
>JAIYBD010000059.1 GCA_027488715.1 Bacteroidota bacterium
CGACTAACCCGACTAACCCGACTAATCCGACTAATCCGACTAACCCGACTAATCCGACTAATCCCATTGCAGCTCCACAAATTAACTTTACTAAACCGTCCCAGAGTCCGTTTAATTGGGTTAATACCTTTACTTCTTATGAATTTGCAGCGGTAGTGAAAAATGTTGCTCGTTCTCAAGATGTAAAAGTCTACATCAATGGAAATGAAACTGTTGCATTTTTCTACAATGAATCCAATGGAGTATTAACTGGTTCATTTTTCTGCAATCAAGGCTCCAATACCATCCAAATTATTGGAACCAATTCCAAGGGTACAGCTACGGAAACAGCGATCGTAAATTACAATTCAGAAAATCCCCCAACCCTTCAGTGGTTAAGTCCAACCCAAAACACCACAACGAAAGCCACCGAAATCATCCAAGTTAAGGTTGCTAACGTTAAAAATAAATCCGATATCCAAGTCAGTGTAAATGGCAAATCGGTATTTTTTACCTACTCGTATTCCAATCAAACCATCACCATTTCCACCCCACTTCAAATAGGTGCAAATGTCATTGAAATCAAAGCAAAGAATTCTGCAGGATCTGATCAATTGGTGAAAACCATTACTCGAACATCCACCACCGGTTCAAATGGAAACACCGGCGGAAACACCGGCGGAAATACCGGAGGAAGTACCGGAGGAAGCACGGGCGGAAACACAGGTGGAAGCACGGGCGGAAACACGGGCGGAAACACGGGCGGAAGTACCGGTGGAAGCACGGGCGGAAGTGCCGGTAGAAGCACGGGCGGAAGTACCGGCGGAAGCACCGGTGGAAATACCGGTGGAAGTACCGGTGGAGGCACGGGTGGAAGCACGGGCGGAAATACCGGTGGAAATACCGGTGGAAATACCGGTGGAAGTACCGGCGGAAGCACGGGCGGAAGTACAGGTGGAAATACCGGCGGAAACACGGGTGGAAGCACGGGCGGAAGCACGGGTGGAAGCACAGGCGGAAGTACCGGTGGAAGCACGGGTGGAAGTACCGGTGGAAACACAAATCCTCCTGTTGCATTAGCTCCTACCGTTCAATGGAGTACACCTTCAACGCCATCCATTCGAGTGAATTCGATTGATTACACCGCCGTTGCACAAGTGCGAAACGTTGCTGCCTCCAATGAATTAACCGTTACTCAAAATGGAAATCCCATTTCATTTCAATTTTCACCAGAAGATGGAAGTGTGCAAGTGCCGCTTTCCCTTCAAGATGGAATCAATACCGTTTCCATTTTGGCAAGAAATGCTGGAGGAAGCGATTCGAAATCGGTTCGAATTACGTTGGCAACTTCAACTGGAACACCAAGTAATCCAACTACTGAGCCCGCCGATCCTAACCGAATTCCTAGAATTATTTGGGTAAACCCTTCAGGAAGAATGAATAATACCAGCTATTCTTCTACCTATCGAGTTCAAATTCGATTTGAAAATGTTACGGCTTCCAGCCAAATTCGATTCAAATTGAATGGCGTTAACCATGTTTTTGGATTTGATCCTTCAACCAGAACCTTAGAAACCAGCATTCGTCCACGCACCGGAGATAATTATCTTTTTGTAGAAGTAAACACGGCCAACGGACATGCTGAAGATTCGGCTCAGTTGTACCACGATTTGACCAGCAATTCGGGCGCTCCTTTGCTGAATGTTCTGAATCCGGCACGTAGAAATTCTACCGTGAATCAGGATCGTATTACCCTCCAAGCTGAGGTTCGGAATGTTTCAAGCAACGAAGAAATTGAAGTCATTCACAACAATAATGTGGTGAATTTTTCGTACGATCCCGTTACCTTCCGAATGACTTGTCCGTTGCAACTAACGGTGGGAATTAATCCGATAACCATTACGGTAACAACCCCAAATGGTCGTGAACAAGAGCAATTGGTGATCAACTATCAGCCGGAACAAACTCCCGGACAAACGGAAAGCACCCCTCGCAGCGGTGGTGGACAATCGCCCAATCGTGGTAGCCAATTTCAAGAGCCACGGAAAAAGGTAGAAGAAAGTAAAACGCCTCGTACACCTACAACTGGTACTCGCCCCGTTAAACCAACAACCGAGCCTACTACACGACCAAGTCAGTCGGCAACGCCCAAACCTACGGTGAAGGAGCCTGTAAGAACGGCTCCTCCAGTGAATAATACACCATCCAAACCCAAGGCAGAGCCATCGGAGACGCCGAAACCTAAAATGGAAAAGCCCACGCCAAAAACAGGTGGCGAATAATTACAAATGCTTCAAGGCTTCTCGTTTGGAGAGGTTAGAAAGCGGATGTTTTTCAACAAAGTCTAAAACCCAATCGGGTGAGGTTCGGGCATATTGACGCAAAGCCCACCCGATTGATTTTCGAATGAAAAATTCCTTTTGTTCAAAATGGGGCAACATGCATCGTTCTAACCAACCTTCGTCGGTTTTGCCTTTGTAAGTAAGTTGGTGCAAAATCGCTACCCGATTGAACCAAAAGTGCGGGTGGGAAATCCACCGGGGCAAAACCTCTTCCCGCTTTTCGGGGAATGAACTAAAATATCCGCCTGCCCAATTTGCAGCGATGAAATCCAACGTATCCCACCAGGGACGAGAATGGATGCAATACTCCAGAATGGAAAGGAAGTTTTCCGACTTCCATAGTTTTTGTTTGTGCGCCCATTCCATGCCGAGGTATTGGAATTCTCGATAGGGCGCATTCCACAATAAATGGAAAAAATCAAAGTTTTCCGATTCCGTTTCCCAACGCACCTTCATCCACTCTTTGGTGATCTCTTTTCGCATCGGACTAGAAATTCCCAGAAATTCACCTTGGTCTTTCATGTACTTTTTCATACCAACACTTTTTTCAGGGTTGGCATTTCTATTCAATTCAAGTGCGATGATTTCGAACGTTTGCTGCGGATTCATGCGCCGAAATTAGTGGAAAAGAAAAACTTCTTCCCTAGATTTTTGACCTTATTTTTGTTGAATGTCGCTTTTTCAAGAAATAGGAGCTTATGTAGATGTATTGCTACCCTTGCCATTGGAAAATGCGTTTACCTATGCCGTTCCACCAGCTTTGGTAGAAGAGATTCAAGTTGGTAAACGAGTAGTCGTGCCTTTTCAAAAAGGGAAATTTTATTCAGGTCTCATCATCAACATTCACGCTGAAAATCCAACTTCCTATCCTTGTAAAATGGTAGAAGAGGTGTTGGATGTGTTCCCACTTTTGGAGGAAAAGCACCTTCAGTTTTGGAAGTGGATGAGCCAGTATTACCTATCGCCTTTGGGCTTGGTGATGAATCAAGCTTTTCCTTCTGCCCTAAAGTTGGCCTCCAAAACCATTCTCTTGCCTAATCCC
>JAIYBD010000200.1 GCA_027488715.1 Bacteroidota bacterium
AATAACCAAGGATTGTGGGCGAATTTGGAAGCCTATTGCCGAACGTTGTTAAATTCTGGGAATGAATTGTATGTGATTTCCGGTGCCTACGGCTCTGGAGGAACAGGCAGCAACGGTGGAACCACAACAACCATCAATAGTGGTCGTGTTACTGTTCCTGCTCGCCTGTGGAAAATCATTGTTGTTTTGCCTGTTGGAACGGGCGACGCTTCTCGGGTAACGACGTCTTCCCGTATCATTGCCATCAATGTTCCCAATACCCAAACTTCGAATAATAGTGCATGGGGTAGCTACCGCACCAGCGTAGATGCCATTGAAACGGCTACTGGATACGATTTCCTTTCAGCGGTGCCTTCCGCGATTCAAGCCGTAATCGAAGCAAATACGGATAGTGGTCCAACTCAATAAAGAAAACGATTTATAAAAAAGCCCCGAAGAAATTCGGGGCTTTTTTTATATAGTGATTTAGTTTATACCAAATCAAGCGCTTGAGCAACATCATCCAATAAATCTTGGGTGTCTTCAACCCCAATGCTTAATCGCAACAAACCATCCACCACCCCGGCTTTTCTTCGCTCTTCGGCAGGAATGGATGCGTGGGTCATGCTGGCAGGATGGTTTACCAAACTCTCAACGCCACCCAAACTTTCGGCCAATGAAAAAACGCGAACGGAGGTGGCGAATTTCATGGCGGCTTCAAAATCATCGCCCTTCAGGGTGAATGAAACCATGCCGCCGAAATCCTTCATCTGTTTCTTGGCGATTGCATGTCCGTCGTGGTCTTCGAAGCCAGGCCAGTACACCCGTCCTACTTTGGGGTGATTTTTCAAAAAATGGGCAATGGCTCGGCCATTTTCGCAATGGGCCTTTACCCGAAGATGAAGGGTTTTAATTCCTCTCAAAACCAAAAAACTATCCATCGGCCCCGGAGTTGCTCCACAAGAATTATGAATGAAAGCCAATTTTTCGTGCAAATCGGCTCTATTGGTGATCAATGCGCCCATCACCACATCCGAGTGTCCGCCCAAGTATTTGGTGGCAGAGTGCATCACAATATCGGCTCCCAAAGCAATGGGATTTTGAAGGGCTGGTGATGCAAAGGTGTTATCGATCGCCAAAAGCAAGTTGTGTTTTTTGGCAATTTCTGATGCAGCGGCGATATCCACCATTTTTAACATGGGATTCGAAGGAGTTTCGATCCAAAGTAATTTGGTGTTATCGTTTACATATTCATTGATGTGGTTCACATCATGCATATCAATGTAATGGAATTTGATTCCATAGTTTTCAAAGACTTTGCTGAACATTCGGTATGAACCGCCGTACAAATCGTTTCCGGTAATTACCTCATCGCCGGGGCGGAGTAATTTAATCACCGCATCGATAGCGCCCATCCCCGAACTAAAGCACAATGCATGTTCTGCTCCTTCTAGAGCCGCTAATGCGCCCTCCAATTGAGAACGAGTTGGATTTTTTCCTCTAGCATAAGCATACCCTTTGTGTTTTCCGGGATATTCTTGTACAAAGGTTGACGTTTGATAAATGGGCGTCATGATGGCTCCGGTCGTGGGATCAGGGAAAACCCCCGCGTGAATGCATTTGGTGCCAAATCCAGATTTTTTATGGTCCATGAGTTTGTTTTTTAATGTCGGAAATGTCGATGGCCGGTAAAGACCATTTTCATGTGATGTTGATTGCAATAGTTGATGGAGTCTTCGTCTTTTACCGAACCTCCCGGTTGAATGATGCAAAGGATTCCCGCCTTATGGGCCTCCTCTACACTATCGGCAAAGGGGAAAAAGGCGTCGGAGGCCAAGACCGCGTTTTGGGTATCAAAGCCAAAAGACTTGGCCTTGTGGATGGCCTGTTTTAAGGCATCAATTCGCGAAGTTTGTCCCGTTCCAGATCCAATGAGCTGTTGGTTTTTCACCAAAACAATGGCATTGCTCTTGGTGTGCTTCACCAAAATATTCGCGAAGAGCATATCTTGAATCTCTTCAGCCGTTGGTTTTTCGTTGGTTTTAAAAGTCAGATCTGCCTCCGTTACTACCTTGGTGTCGTAATCTTGTTGGATGACTCCATCCAAAAGAGATTTAAATTGGCTTGACAAGGCAAGTTTTTTGTTTTGTTGAAGGATGATGCGCTTTTCTTTTTTCTTTAAAAACTCCAAGGCATCAGGCGCATACGACGGTGCCACCAAAATTTCGTAGAAAATTTTATCGATTTCTTGAGCCGTTGCTAAATCAATTTCGCGGTTAAATGCAATGATTCCTCCGAATGCAGAAACGGGGTCGCCCGCCAAAGCATCGCGCCAAGCCTCCAAAACCGTTGGCCGAACGGCCAATCCGCAAGCATTGTTGTGTTTGATGATGCCGCAAACGCAGCCTGAAAAATCTTGGATCAATTGCAAAGCGGCATCCAAATCGAGCAGATTATTGTAACTCAATTGTTTGCCATTCAAAAACGAAACGATGGAATTTAAATCTCCGTAGAAAGTAGCTTTTTGGTGGGGATTTTCGCCGTAACGAAGGGATTCGCCAACAGAAACCGATTTTTTAAACCCGGGGACTTGGGTGTTGGTTTGGAACCAATTGAAAATGGCCGCATCGTAGTGGGAAGAAACGTTGAAAGCCTTTGCGGCCAAGGTTTGGCGTTGCTCCAACGATGTTTTTCCCTCTTGTTCGGTAAGAATTTGGAGCAAATCGGAATATTCGTTGTTCGAACCAATGATCACCGTATCGGCGTGGTTTTTCGCTCCTGCTCGAATCAAACTGATTCCACCGATATCAATTTTTTCAATGATGGAGGAATGGCTCGCACCGGAAGCAACGGTATCTTCGAAAGGATACAAATCCACCACCACCAAATCGATGGTGGGAATGGAAAACTCTTCCAATTGTTTGAGATCGTTTTCCTCATTTCTTCGTGCTAAAATGCCGCCGAAAACAGCAGGATGCAAGGTTTTTACCCGTCCACCCAAAATGCTAGGAAAGCCTGTGATGTCTTCTACAGGAACGGTTTTAACGCCCAACGGAGCTAGGTAGTCTAACGTTCCTCCGGTGGTGTAAACGGTTATTCCAAGATTTTTTAACGCCGTTGCAATCTCCGAAAATCCCTCTTTATGGTAGATGGAAATGAGAGCCGTTTCAATTCTTTTTTGCATGGTCAAAGGTAGAAAACAGGCCTCTTTCTACCATCCCCAAAATGTTAACAAAAAAATAAATCTGCCAAACATGACACATATATAAAATTTTTGCTATCTTTGTAAACACGAAATCCACAACATGGCAGGAATGAAAAAGATATTAATCATTGAAGACGATGAGTTGTTACGTACCTCGCTTCAGTTTTTCCTTTCTTCAAAATCGTACGAAGTGCTTGAAGCAGAAAATGGTTTCCAGGCCATAGAAATTTTGACAAAAACGGCGGTTTCAGCAATCATTACCGATTTAAACATGCCCAACATGAGTGGAACAGCTTTCATCAAACACCTTCGTGAAACGATGAAACTAGACGTGCCCATTTTGGTATTAACGGCCATGGGCAACGAGCGTTCCGAACTGGAATCCTTCCATCTAGGTGCCAACGATTTCATTGCAAAGCCCTTTAGTCCTTCTGTTTTACAATTGCGTCTTGAAAAATTGTTAAAGTGAGATTTTACCTCTTTCTGATTTTTTCCCTTTTCACAGGATACGTTTTCGCCCAGAATTCGGCGGCCGATTCGCTGTACATGCTTGCGCAAAAAGCATATCGGGCAGGACAAATGAAAGAGGCGTTGGCAAAAGCCAAAATGCTAATAAAGGAAGATGGGTCGATGAAGAATTACGACCATGCTACCCTAGCGAGTCGTATATTCCTAGCCAACGGTATTTACGAAAAGGCCGATTCTTTGATTGAACCATTTTGGAAAGCGGATGCCCCAAATGTTGAGATTATCGAACTAAAATGGCGAATTCAAGCATCGAAGAATGATTGGACCGCGGCCAGGAAATGGGCCGAAATTGGACTTCAATCGTTTCCCGTTGATTCCGACACTTGGAATTGGCGTAAAACGCTTTCTTCTTTTGAGTTAAAAAAAGTTGATGAAGGGTTGAATGATTGGAAATTGCTGTCTGATTCCCTTCAAAAATCGGATGCTGGGCAAAGTTTGAAAACCGATTTGCTTCGCCAACTGCCCCGCACCGTTGGAATTCATTGGTGGAATGCACAAATCAACCAACCTCAACCGTTACCGTGGAATCTTTTTCAGGTGGAATACGGCGACCGATCGGGGAAACTTCCTTGGAATGTACGCGGCAGTTATGGTGCTTTTTTTGGATCACAATCAGTACAACTTGAAGGAGAAGTGTACCCTAAACTTGGGAAAAACGCCTATGGTTACCTGCATTTGGGGCTTTCTCCATCGGGAGATTTGTTCCCGTTTGCTCGACTTTCGGCCGAATATTTTAAAGCATTTTCCAAGGGAGAATGGTCGGTTGGCATGAAGCACTTGCGTTATTCGGTTTTACAAGTATCGTTGGCGACCGCCCACATCGAATTCGATTTTGGACAGGGATTTAACGTTGGTGGGCGTTCGTATTTGGGTGTGGCTCAAAACAAGCTATTCCCCGCTCAAGCACTTTGGTTAAGAAAGAATTGGCCCCAGCGAGAGCGATGGGTTCAGGCCGACCTTCAGGTGGGCCAAATTCCGTATGCATGGATTTTCATTCCCGGCTTGGAGCCGGTTTCATCTGTAAGAACGGGCTTTCAGGCACAGTTAAGGGTAAAAGACTACTTTTTTATTCGACCCTTGCTGGCTTTTGAGCGAGAGGAATACTATCCCGCTCGTTACCGAAATCGGATTAATTCCCAAATAACCCTTCAATATCGGTTCTAATGGATGATTTTCTACATAAAACCATTGGCCCGTTGGTGTTGGAGAAATTTGTTATTTATTCCATCATCGCATTTTTTAGCGGCTGGGCGGTTTTATTGCTATTCATTTTTGGAGGAAGAAGAGCGAAAATCAACATGGAGCACCGCCGGAAATTGGATCAACCAACTCTTCAAAAACAAATGTATTCTTTGTTGTTTGAGGAAGGTTCGGAAGAGCATTGGCAGAAGCAAATTGATGCACTTAAAACCCTGAATAAGAAACAAAAACTATGGGCTTTGGAACTTTTATTGATGTTGAAACGGCAATACACGGGTTTTTGTGGGGATCGAATTGTAAAGGTTTTCGAAGATACGGGCTGGAAAAAGTCATTCATTCATCAGTTGGACAGTTCTCGATGGAATGAAAAATCAAAAGCCATCCGAACACTTGCAGAAATGGAACAAATACAGGAGTACCCCAGCATCCAACCCTTTTTGTTCCATGATAACGACATTGTACGAGATGAAACGGCCATTGCGTTGATTCGATTGAAGGGTTTCCGTGCCATCCTCGACCTTCAAAAGATGGAGGGAGAACTATCCGAATGGTCCCAAATTCAGATCATTCAAGCCTTAAGGACACATGAAGAGCAAGATAAAAAGTGGCTTTATCCGCTTCTAATTAATCAAAATCATTCATTGAAGCAACTTGGACAACGATTGTTAGCGGAATTGGATCCCGAAGAGTACGTAAAAACCCCCATCGAGCAAACGAAATGACTTTTTTAGAATTTCTACAGTTTTGGTTCCACACCTTAAGCATTTCCATGCTACTATTCTCCTTGGTGGTGATGAGCTCTTATTTGCTTTTGGTAATTTTGGCGCTTCCCGATTTGAAGAAGTATCAGAAAAAGAATGAGTTATTGAATTATCAACCGGTTTTGAATTCTCCCTTGGCTCCTTGGCTTTCCGTTATTGCACCGGCTTACAACGAAGCCAATTCGATCGATGATGCCGTTCGTTCACTCATGAATTTGAATTACCACCAGTATGAACTCATCGTGGTGAATGATGGAAGTAAAGACGAAACGTTAGCGATTTTAAAAAACAAGTACGAACTTTATTTGACCGACGAAGAGCCTACCTATTATCTTCCTTGCGCCGATATCATTGGCATTTATCGATCGAAGAACCCCGCTTTTTCCAAATTGGTGGTGATCGATAAAAAGAATGCGGGGAGCAAGGCCGATGCCATGAACGCCGGCATCAATATTTGCCAACACCCCTATTTTGTGGCCATCGATGCCGATTGTGTTTTGGATAAAAACACGCTTTTGGTGCTTTCCAAGCCGTTTATGGAGAATCGGAAACACCCATTGATCGCTGCCGGTGGTGTGGTTCGTGTTGCCAATGGGTGCAAAGTGGAAGGCGGGCAGATGAAAGAAATACGCGTACCCCATAGTTTTTGGGCCAAAATTCAAGTGATTGAATACCTTCGTGCTTTCCTCATTGGAAGAATCGCTTGGAATAAAATGGATGGACTGCTCATCGTAAGTGGGGCATTCGGCATGTTCGATAAACAAACGGTGATTGATTGTGGCGGTTACTACACCAAATCCATTGGAGAAGACATGGAATTGGTGGTTCGCATGCGAAAAATGATGAGAAACCAAGGTCGAGATTACGAGATTGCCTTTATTCCCGATCCATTGTGTTGGACCGAGGTGCCCGGAAACCTGAAAATTCTCGCTAAACAAAGGCGAAGATGGTCGCGGGGAACCATTCAAACCATTTGGCTCCACCGAGAAATGTTTTTTAATCCCAAATATCGATTCCTTGGGTTGATCAGTGTTCCTTATTGGTTCTTTTTCGAGTATTTGGCACCCATGATCGAATTTTTTGGAATCTTCATCACCATTTTGCTCGGTGTTTATGGAATGATCAGCTGGAAATTTTTAATCTTGATCCAAACATTCATTTACAGCTTCTCTGTGATGTTTTCTTTTTTCGGATTGTATGCCGAAGAACAATCGTACCACCAATATGCAGAACCTCGGGATATTCGAAAATTAGTGTTCGCTGCAATATTGGAGCCGTTTCTTTTCCATCCCATCATTTTCATCACGGCTATTCAGGGCTTGTGGGAAATGTTACGCGGGAAAGAAGGTTGGGCAGAGATGAAAAAAGAAGGATTTTCTAACGGTGGATAGGAATTTTTTCCTTGTAGAATATGTGGGGTGATAGTGGAATATCCTTACAGGCCACTCTAAAATACACGTTTGCTAATGAGGGTTGTTCCAAACGGTGATGCGCAACACCCAAAAACAAGGCTGAAGAACCAGATGGTAAGTTCAAAGCATTGGGGAAACTAGAATTCTTGAATACATTTTTAAGAACAGCGTAATCTTGATTTTGTACCCAATAACGCATCCAAAGGCCTTTTTCAAAACTAGTGAGAGAAGAATCGGCGATAACAACTCTGGAAATGCTATCAAAGTTTAAATTGGCGGTTGGATTGTCTCTTTGCTGTTGTTGATGAATCGTTTTTGAAAGGAAAGAGTTGGAATCAAGCCCCGTCAATTCTAGATTTTGTGGTGAACGTGATTGAAGAACCGCTTCTTTTTGTGAAGAATCCAACGGTAGACTTGCCAAAATGGAAGAATCGAACAATGCAGAATCAATGATTCGAATGAGTAATTGCTCGAAAACAGAATCGTTTGGGGTGTCGAATGCGATGGAACTATCGGTGGTGAGGAAATCAGCAAGCGGAGGCAACGTGATTTCGGATTTAGAGAGAATTCTGCCATCCGAATTTGGTTTTACCGGTTGAATGACGTGGGGAGTTGTAGCAACTGTGCTGGTTTCTAGTGGAATTGTTGAAGAGTCAATGAGAATTTCTTTGGGCAACGAAAAACTTGGATCGAGAAAGTGAGCTCTTTGTTCCTGCCGCTTAGCCAGTTCAAGTTGATTTTTGGATCGACTCACTGCGGCAGCAACGTGGGTAGCCTCAGCATTTTTGGGATCAACCTTCAATACTTGGGCCACCAAAGGGATGGCTTGGGGTAGGCGTTGCGATCTTTCCAGTACCCTAGCCAACAAACCCATGGCATCGGTATAGTTTTTTTCGAGGCCGATCGCTTTTTTGAGTGCAATCTCGGCTTTGGTTAAATCGTTGGAATGAAAATGCATTCGACCTGACAAATACCATAACTCCGAAAGCGAGGGATCTATTTCCAAAGCCACCTTCATCTGTTTTCGGCAAGCTTCCCGTTTTGGAGGAGTGGTGCTGTACCAACACCATGCCAAGTGGCCCATGGCTTCGGCATTGCGATCGTCGTACTTCAAATTTTTCTGAAAGTCAATCGCTGCAGAATCAAATAACCCCAATCGCTCCAACGCCTTCCCTCGATGAAGAAAGATAGTTGCATTATGTGGGTTAATGGACTCTGCTTTTCCATACTCTTTGATGGCTGCTGAGTAATTACCATCTTGAAAATACCGATCTCCGGTCTTCAAATATTTACCGGAATATTCACAGGCAATGATGATCGAAAAGAAAATGAAAAAAAGGCTTTTCCGCATGGAAAACAAAAGGGTTTACCTCAAAAATAGAGGAAACCCTTTCTATTGATCTTTTTTGTTGAAATTTTAAAAACGTCCTATTTAGTGGAGTATGCGCGTAATCCACAAATCAAGAATTCTTTGTATTGGTTAACGTCTGGAGTATAGCTGGTTTTGCCAATAAACTGTCGATCTGGTGTCATTAAAATATACTGAGGCTGGGTGTTGCTACCAAAGTATTCCGATTGCAAGGTGCTCCACTTATCGCCCACCGTCTTGATGTTTTTCTTGGTTCCGCGCTTGGTTTCATAAACGCCTTGCAATTCTTTCGGCAGCATTTCCTTGTCATCAACATACAAAGAAATAAGCACCACATCGTTTCGAAGAATGGCGTCGATTTCGGGTTTGGGCCAAACGTTCTCTTCCATTTTTCTGCAATTCACACAGGCCCAACCCGTGAAGTCTAACATCACCGGCTTGTTCACCTGTTTGGCATAGGCCAATCCTTCTTCCAAATCGTGGAAACAAGGCAAATTGTTCGGACAATGGTTCGGATATATCCAAGAATACCCAGCCGGCGGAGCCAAACCGCTCAATAAACTCAATGAAGTAAAGGTTTTCGATTTTTCGTTGTAGCGAAATCCAGAGAGTAAATAAACGGTTACACCCAAAAGAATAACCCCAAATGTTTTCCATTTCCAACCGTGCTTTTCCCCTTTATCGTCGTGCGGGAACTTGATTACTCCGAAGGCGTAAAGCGCCATAGCCAAAGCGATCAAGGCCCAAACGCCTAAGAACAATTCGTATTTGATGGCGTCCCAGTGAGCCACCAAGTCGGCATTCGATAAAAATTTCAATGCCAGAGCAACCTCCAAGAAGCCGAGGATGACTTTAAGTTTGCTCATCCAGCCGCCGCTCTGGGGCAGTTTTTTCATTAATCCCGGGAAGGCGGCGAACAAAGTAAACGGAAGGGCTAACGCCAAGCCGAAACCGGCCATCCCTAACGTTAATTGGAATGCACCCCCGTCTTTTGAAATG
>JAIYBD010000252.1 GCA_027488715.1 Bacteroidota bacterium
GTGTTAAAAATGGCGGCTGATCGTTTACGACGGGAGCAAGGCATTGAACGATTGTTCATCACCTTGAGTGAGAAAGGAGTCTTTTTAGACGATGGAAAAGAGTCGCATTTAATTCCAGCGCACATTCGAAAGATTGCCGATGTTTCGGGTGCTGGAGATACTGTTATTTCCATCGCCAGTTTGGCCTTATCGTTGGGATGGCCTTCCGAAAAAATTGCCCAATTGAGTAATTTGGCGGGTGGTTTGGTGTGCGAAGAAGTGGGTGTGGTGCCCATTCAGAAAGAAATCTTTTTTACCGAAGCCCAAGAATTCAACATTCTCTAAGGTTAATTTAGCTTAAAATTTGCTCAATTTTAAGAAATGCCTTATTTTTACGAGAATGAAAACCCTCTTCCTTAGCCTTTTTACCCTAGCTACATCTGTTTTGGCCTGGGGTCAAAAAATTGAATTTGGCATTGGCACTTACGCAGCCATGTATCGCGGTGATCTCATTCAGGATTATGGCAGTGCCTCTTCTTTTTCAGCGTATTCCAATTACATGGTTTCCAACTTAGGTTATGGCGGTTCTTTGCATTTGAAAAATAACTTTGACAATCAAAAAGCCATTCGTTTTGGACTTACCTATGGACATCTTTCGGGTGCCGATAGTCGTTCCATGAGTGGAAAAAATGGAGATTCGAGAAAGGTAAGAAATTTGAGTTTTTTCACTGATATTTTAGAGTTTTCTGCCATGTACGATTACAATTTCCGTCCATTTGGCATTGATAAGTACGAATACCGGTTTACGCCCTATGTTGTTGGAGGGTTGGCGTTGTTTCATTTTAATCCGAAAACCGAATACAAAGGAAAGGTTTACGAGCTGCAACCCCTGAACACCGAAGGTCAAAATTTGATCAAGTATCCGAATAAAAATAGCTACGCCCTGACCACGTTGGCGATTCCTTTGGGGGCTGGATTGCGCTTCGCACTAACTGACCATTTGAGAATGGATTTGGAATTCAATTATCGCTTTACCACCACCGATTATTTGGATGATGTGAGTGGCACTTATGCCGATAATCCCACCATGAAATCCAACTACGGTGAAGTTTCAGCTGCACTTGCCGATCGCCGCTTGGAAAAAGGACTTGCTCCATTGGATGAGGGTACAGCCCGTGGTAGTTCAAAATATCGAGATGGTTACATCATGATGGGCCTTCATTTCCGTTATACCATCATTAATAATGCTTGCGCTGCTTTTCGTAAATTTATGAAAAAACTAATCGTCATCTTACTCTTGTTTCCTGTTTTTAATTCCTTTTCTCAAGTTAAACAGCTTTATGAAATTGGATTTACGCAAGGAAGCTCAGAATATCAAGGAGATTTAAAACCTCAAGTCTCATTCGGTGGCTACCAAAATTTTACCGAGATTTGGGGCAAAAAGGTGATTTCTCCTTATTTTGGATTGAAAGCTGGAATTTCTAGAGCGACTCTTTCCGGATCGGATGCCAACAGCAATCAACCTTGGCAGGAACGTCGCAATTTGAGTTTCGATAACGTAGCTACCCGCGTTTCTTTTTCTACCGAATTTCACTTCCGAGCCTATAAGCCTCAAGTGATGGGAGCTCGTTTTACCCCTTATTTGAATTTGGGAATTGCCTTGGTGGGTCATTCACCTACGGCTGTTTTTCAAAATACCGATGTTGTTTTACGTGATCAAGGTACAGAGGGTCAATATTTCTTGCGAAGTGGATCTTTGAAGCCGTACTCTAAGGTAACGTTTGCCGTTCCCATTCAAGGAGGGATAAAGGCTCATTTGGGCGGACCGTGGGCTTTGGCTATGGAAGTGGGGGTGACTCATACCCTTACTGATTATTTGGACGATGTGAGTTCAGCTTATCCGGGAAGAAAGAATTTCGAAATTGAAAAGCAAAAGGGTGCCATCAAATACTCGGACCGTTCTGCAGAAATTGGCCAAGCCGAGTTTGTTGCTGGGAAACAAAGAGGAGTAGGCAATTTTAACGACGCCTACTACCACGCCGGTTTAACCTTGATTTATTCCATTTCTACAGGCACATGTGCTGCGTTTCAACGCTAACTTTGTGAGATGGATTCTTTGACCAGTCAGATTCAACCCGATCGTTTGCCCCAACACATTGCCATCATTATGGATGGGAACGGCCGTTGGGCAAAATCTTCCGGAAAAAATCGAATTTTTGGTCATAAAAATGGGGTAGAAGCGGTTCGTAAAACCACTGAAATGTGCGCCAAATTGGGTATTCCCTACCTTACCCTCTACGCTTTTTCTACCGAAAACTGGAACCGCCCCAGCCTAGAAGTTCGGGCTCTCATGCAACTGTTGGTTCAAGCAATTCAAAAAGAAACAGCTACGCTTCAAAAGAATAACATTCGATTGAATGCCATTGGCGATTTAAACCAACTGCCTTCTTCTACCCGAAAATCGTTGGAAAAAGCCATTGCTGAAACGGCTGGAAATACGCGCATGACGCTTACGCTGGCCCTCTCCTACTCCAGCCGATGGGAAATTACCGAAGCCGTAAAATCTATTCTGAACGAATACAAAAACAACCCTTTCCCCATCGATTCCGTTAACGATCAGTTCATCAGTCAATTTTTGGAAACCGCTTCCATGCCCGATCCCGATTTATTGATTCGAACAAGTGGTGAATTCCGCATTTCAAACTTCCTACTTTGGCAATTAGCCTATTCCGAATTGTACTTCAGCTCGAAATTATGGCCTGAATTCGGAGAAGAAGATTTGGTGGAAGCCATTCTTGATTATCAAAAAAGAGAACGCCGATTTGGAAAAACTTCTGAACAATTAAAGCCTTGATGAAATCATTCTTTCTCCTTCTTTCCTCCGTTGCGCTCGTCATCCTTTTTGCATCGCCATCCCAGGCCCAGAACGACACCCTGTACGATTTTTCCCAAACAGCCAAGGAATACAAAGTTGCCGGAGTAAAAGTAGAGGGAACTCAATTTCTGGATCCCGATATTTTGGTCATCATTGCTGGAGTTCGGACAGGGAAAACCATCAAAATTCCGGGGGAAGAGTTACCAAACGCCATCAAGAAACTGTGGAAACAAGGACTTTTTGGCGATGTCAAAATTCGAATCGATAGCATCAATGGCGATCAAATTTATCTTACTTACGTCCTGCAAGAGAAACCTAAAATCTCTAAGTTCGCCTTCAACAGCAGCTTGAAAAAAGGAGATGTTGACGACATCAACGACGATATTAAAAAGTACAAAGGCGCGGTATTAACCGAAAACGTAAAACAAAGTTGCACCAATCTAATTCGAAGTCACTACCTAAAAAAAGGGTACTACAACATCGATGTGAGTTACGAAGAAGTTCCTGATACCACCGCTACCAATGCGGTTTTCTTGAAAGTGAAGGTTAACCCTGGGAACAAATACCGCATTGGAGAAGTGGTTTTCGAAGGTAATTCAGCCATTACTTCCGCCAAAGCCTTGCGAACCTTCAAAAAAGTAAAACCGTATGTTTGGTGGAATGTCTTCCGCGGATCTAAGTTTTCCCAAGGCGAGTTCGTTGAAGATCAAGAAAAACTTCTTGGGAAATACAAGAATTTAGGCTACCTAAATGCGGCGATTGTTCAAGATACCTTTTACCCCATTTCCGATAATCGCCTTCGCGTCCTGGTAAAAATCGAGGAAGGACGTCAGTTCTTCTTCCGAAACGTTACCGTTTCCGGAAACACCATTTACCCCGATTCTCTGCTTGAAAGCATTTTAGGCGTGAAAAAAGGCGATGTTTTTAACCAAAGCTTATTGGATCAGCGCTTGTACATGGACCAAAGTGGAAGGGATATCACGTCGTTGTACATGGACAACGGGTATTTGTTTTTTCAATTGAATCCAACACAAATTCCCGTTGGTGAAGATTCCATCGATTTGCAAGTGAGCATCAGCGAAGGAACCCAAGCTACCATCAACAAAATCACCATCAAAGGAAACGAAAAAACCAATGATCACGTGATCATGCGCGAATTGCGCACCAAACCCGGCCAGAAATTCTCTCGAAACGATATCATTCGTACCACGCGTGAACTTGGTCAATTGGGCTTCTTCGATCCCGAGCAAATCAACATCGTTCCTTATCCCAATCCTGCCACAGGAACAGTAGATTTGGAATATACGGTGGTTGAAAAATCGTCGGATCAGGTAGAGTTATCGGGGGGATTCGGAGGACGATTTTTCGTGGGATCGCTTGGATTAACCTTGAACAACTTTTCAGCAAAAAATGCATTGAACCCCAAGAAGTGGGCTCCTGTGCCAACCGGCGACGGTCAGAAATTGGGAATTCGGGCCGTGGCTAATGCCTTATTCTTCCGTTCCTACAACCTATCATTTACCGAGCCTTGGTTGGGAGGAAAAAAACCCAATTCCTTCGGTGTTAGTTTGTACAGCTCCCAACAATTGAATGGTATCGCCAAATACACCGACGATTCCCTTGGAAATCGGGTACTGAATCCTAATCACGGTAGCTTAACCATTTACGGAGCCAGTGTATCCTTAGGGAAACGTTTGAAAAAACCGGATGATTTCTTCAACATCCTTCATTCCATCAATTACCAGCGTTACGAAATCAACAAATACGGATCCATCAATGCCTTTTTGTCGAACGGTTCGGCCAATTCCATTTTCATTCGTGAAACGTTGAGCCGTAATTCGGTGGGTGATAACCCCATCTTCCCGACCTATGGAAGTAACATTACACTTTCGTTGGCCATGACGCCTCCCCGTAGCCTTTTTACCGATGTTCCCTTTGAAAAAGCATCTGCCGAAGATCGGTACAAGTGGATTGAGTACCACAAATGGCGATTCGACGGGGCATGGTACACCTCACTTACAGGTAAATTCGTGTTGGCAACCCAAGTGCAACTCGGGTTTTTGGGCGGATATTCAAGAAATATTGAACAGCCCTTCGGACGATTCTTTGTGGGTGGTTCTGGTTTAACCGGATTTAATTTGGACGACCGCGAATTGATTCGTTTGCGAGGATATGCCGATAATTCCATTGGCCCTCGAGTGAATATTAATCCCATTGGCGGAAAAATGTTCCAGAAATTTACGGCCGAGTTGAGGTATCCGGTGTCATTAAATCCGCAAGCCAGCGTTTACGTGTTGGGATTTTTGGAAGCCGGTAATAACTTTGCCAACATTCGCTCCTTTCAACCCTTCAATAACTTGAAATCGGCCGGAGCGGGAATTCGTGTTTTCTTACCCATGTTTGGACTTCTCGGCGTAGATTGGGGTTATGGTTTCGATAATAATCCCAACTTCAACATCACCAAACGGGGGAATTTGCACATCAGTATTGGTCAAACTTTTTAAGATGAAAAAACTTCTTTTCGTTGCACTCTTCTTTTTCGCAGCCCAATGGGCCTCGGCCCAGCGTTGGTGCTACGTGAGTTCGGAATACATCTTGAATAAAATGCCCGAGTATTCGGCCGCACAAAAACAAGTGGATGCCCTCTCGGAAACCTGGGCCAAAGAAATTGAAACTCGTTCTGCCGACATTGCTAAAATGTACCGAACGTTGGAGGCGGAAAAAGCCCTTTTAACCGAGGAAATGTTGAAAAGAAGAAAGTCTGAAATCGAACTCAAAGAAAAAGAGTTGAGCGATCTTCAGCAAAAGCGATTCGGATTCGAAGGCGACCTTTTCAAAAAGAAACAAGAAATGATCAAACCCATTCAGGACAAAGTGTACAACGCCGTTCAGCGACTCGCCCGAGAGAAGCAATACGATTTCGTATTCGATAAATCGGGAGAGCTCTTGATGTTGTACTCCAATGCCAAATTCGACAAAAGCGATGAGGTGTTGGAAATGATGGGAATCGCAGGTAAAAAATAATTCACACATAACATGAAAAAACTTCTCTTTCTCGCGTTCATCGCATTCAGTACAGGTGCTTTTGCCCAAGTAAAATTAGGCCACCTCAATTCATCCGATTTAATCGCCGTTCTTCCTGGATATAAACTTGCGCAAGATTCGTTGATCAATTACGACAAACAAATCAAAGACGATTACAAAGTTCTTTTGACCGAATTGGAAAGCAAAATGGGCGAATACGAAAATATGTCCAAAAACCCAGCAACCTCAAAAACGTTGTTGGAATTGAAACGCAAAGACGTGGAAGGTCTTCAGATGCGCATGCAAGAATTCGAATCGTTGGCCAACGAAGATATTCAGAATAAAAAGCAAGAATTGTTGAAACCTTTGGTCGATAAAATCAATGCTGCCATTGAAGAAGTAGCCAAAGAAGGCGGTTATACCTATGTTTTTGATAGTTCTGTAGGCGTTTTACTTTATGCCAAAGATTCGGAAGATATTTCCGATAAGGTAAAGGTGAAATTGAAAATCGCAACCGATCCTAAACCAGCCACCGATAAACCAGCTCCCGCCAAAGGAGGTAAGAAATAAAATGGTTCAGCCGCAGCAACCCATCGGAATTTTCGATTCGGGAATTGGCGGATTGACCGTGGCCAGCGCGCTAGCAAAGGCCTTGCCGAATGAGCGGTTCCTCTATTTTGGGGATACCGCTCATTTGCCTTATGGGGAAAAATCCAAATCCCTGATCACCGAATACAGCGTTCAAATCACCTTGTTTCTCTTGGATAAGGGAATCAAGCATTTGGTGATTGCCTGCAATTCGGCCTCGGCCGCAGCGTATGAATCGGTGAGGGCCCTGTGTGCCACCCATGGTGTTGCCGTGACCAATGTGATTGATCCCGTGGTGGATTATATTCAACAGAAGAAGTTTAAACATGTGGGAATCATTGGCACCAAAGCCACCATCTCTTCGGGCATTTTTCAGGAGAAATTGAAATCCACCGCCGGTCTGGAAGTTCATCCCAAAAGTACGCCCCTTCTCGCAGCCATGATTGAAGAAGGCTTTGCCGGAACCGATGTTAGCCGAGGTGTTTTGAAAAGCTACCTCAGCGATCCGGTGTTGCGGGGCATTGAAGCCATTGCACTGGCTTGTACGCATTATCCACTCATTGCTTCCGAAGTGCGCAATTATTTCGGGGGAGAGGTTTCGGTGTTGGACACGGCCCAAATCGTGGCAGAGCACGTGAAAAACACCCTCACCGAGCTCGATTTGTTGGCCACGTCCCAGACCGAACCCCATGAGTTTTTCGTTTCCGATTTAACCGAAAGTTTTAAGAAATCTACCCAACTGTTTTTCGGCACGGATGTGCTGCTCAAAGCTCAAAAATTATGAAGAACCTTTTTTCTTTCCTTTTCGTACTATTTGTTTCCGTTGCATCCGCTCAAAAAACCGAGGTGGCATGGGACGAAGAATCTCATTTCGTTACCGTGAACGGCATGGATGCCTTTAAAATTGAAAGGTTCGATTGCGGATTAGCAGCCGTGGATTGTCATTACGATGTGTGGGATCTTTCCGGCAACAAGGTGATGCGCATCAATTTGCGGGATTACAACTCGGTGATGCAAATTTCGAAATCGAATCCGCAAGGGCGGGTGGTGTATTACGAAGTCATTTTCCTTCCCACCCGTGAGATTTGCGAGGTAGATTTTGCTGGCATCAAAACCGAAAAGGTCGCTCGCATGATTGTCAAAGCCCAGCTGTTTCAAGACGGTGCTTTGAATTTGAAAGCTGCGGAAGAGTTCGTGTTGGTGCACGGCAGACCCCATTCGGCGGTGATAAAGTTTTAAGAAAAAAGGGGGCTGAATGGATAATTGGAAGTGGGAAAGTTGACATCACTCAGAAAAAAAAGGGCGAATACAAACAGAAAAAAGAATGGCATTAAGTTGGAATGAAATCAAAGAAAGAGCAATCAATTTCTCCAAAGAATGGGCCGAAACTTCGAACGAAGAAGCAGACGCAAAACCATTTTTAGTTGAGTTCTTCAACGTGTTTGGCATTAGCAGTAAACGCGTTTCGACCTTTGAGCATAGAGTAAAAAAACTGGACGACAAAGACGGTTATATTGACTTGCTTTGGAAAGGTACCATTCTAATTGAAATGAAGAGTCGAGGCAAAAACCTCGACAAAGCCTATGGACAAGCCTTGGAGTACACCCATGGATTAAAAGAACATGAATTACCGAAATACATTCTCGTTTCCGATTTTGAAAACTTTCGACTTTACGACCTTGACGAAGATAAAACCGTAGAATTTAAACTCAACGACCTTGTAAACAACGTTCAGCATTTCGGTTACTTACTCGGCTACCAAAAAAAGATTTATAAAGAACAAGACCCTGCAAA
>JAIYBD010000217.1 GCA_027488715.1 Bacteroidota bacterium
GATGCCCAGTTCGTTTTTCTTCCATCAAGCTGCTGAAATGGGCCTTAATCCTTCTCAGTTTCTAACGTATATCATTCGTACATCGCTGGTTGCCCGTAAACGAAATGGATTCCATGCTCGAAGTATGGAAGCACTTTTGATGAAATTGGATCATTTGGTTCACAACTTTCAATCTCCCAATCATTCGCTGCGAAATGTTGCAGTAATCATGGGAGGGTACAGCAGCGAAAGGCACATCAGTGTTGAAAGCGGTCGAAATGTTTACGAGAAATTAGCTTCTTCCGGCATTTTTCGTCCAATTTCTGTATTTCTATCAGGAGATGCTCATCGTTTTCAATTGCACGCCATTCCCATGAATCTGCATTTGAAGGATAATGCTGATGATATCAAGGAAAAAATTGCTCATTATTCGGTTCATCCTATACTTAAGAAAATTCAGCTTGAAGCATCGGAAATTACACATTTTTTTGCCCAAGACAGTATTTTGTCTCCACAAGAATTAACTTTTGAGCAATTAAAAGAAAAAGTTGATGAGGTGTTTATTGCCCTTCACGGACGTCCGGGCGAAGACGGAACACTTCAACAAAAATTAATTCAAGTTGGCCTTCCTTTCAATGGTTCATTACCTGAAGGGGCAGCACTTACCATTGATAAATTTCAAACCAAAGAAGTTTTGAAACAACATGGTTTTTTGGTTGCGAATCATCGTTTGGTGAATAAAATGGAGTGGATTGAAATAGGAAACTCCTTGTTGGATCAAATTGTTTCAGAATTTCCATTTCCGTTCATTGCTAAACCCGTTGATGATGGATGCTCTAGCGCCGTTAAAAAAATAAAGAATCGTGAGGAATTAGAATCTTTTTGTCGACTCATTTTCCGTGATTTAGAATCGTTGAATGAACACGATGCCGAGGTTTTGGGATTGCAATTGAAGGAAGAGTTTCCGCTTAAATCGGTATTTCTTGTTGAAGAATTTGTTGATTCGCAAGGAGCAAAGCACTTTTTGGAAGTAACGGGAGGGATGCTCACTAGATTAGAAAACGGCCACATGGTGTACGAAACTTTTGAACCCAGTGAGTCGGTGGCCGTATCTGAGGTTTTGAGTTTGGAAGAGAAATTTTTAGCCGGTGAAGGACTAAACATTACTCCGGCCCGTTATGATGTTGATCCCATGATTGCAAAGAAAATTTCTGCCAAAGTGCAAGCCGATTTAAAGCGAGCTGCCGAAGTCCTCGGGGTAACTGGATACTGCAGAATCGATGCTTTTGTTCGAATTTTCGATGAGAATCATGTAGATACCATCATCATTGAGGTGAATTCCTTACCTGGAATGACTCCGGCTACGTGTATTTTTCATCAATGTGCATTGAGTGGCTACAAGCCGGCAGAATTTATTGAACAGATTTTAAATTTTGGAAAGGAGCGAAATCATGTTCGATAAGCTAAAAAGTAAGCCTTGGTGGTTTCAAGTTGGAGTGAGTTTAATTTTGTTTCTTGTTGTTTTATTTGTGGTTTTGCAATGGGCAAAATCGTACACACGTCATGGCGAGAAGATTGCTGTACCTAATTTGATTGGAAAATCGATTTTATTGGTAGAAGAGGAAGACAATCCGAATGATTTTGAGTATGTCATCACCGATTCGGTGTACATGCCTGAAAAATCGGGTGGAATAATCATGGACCAAGACCCTAAGCCTAGTTCATTTGTAAAGAATGGAAGGAAAATTTATGTATCTGTAACGGCTTTTGATGTTCCAAAGACACCCTATCCCGTTAAGGAAGGATATTCCATGAGAATGACTAAGGCGCTCATTGAAAATGCCGGCTTTCGCCTGGGAGAAATCGAAGAGCGCCCCACCGACATGGTGAAAAATGGAAATTACGTATTGGAATCCAAAGCAAATGGAAAAATCGTAAAGTTCGGAGAGCCTTTACCCAAGGGAACGCTGATCAACTTAATCATGGCCGTTGCCTCCCTTGATTCCTTGATTGAAAACCCCGTGTTAACAGGTTTATCGTTGAAAGAAGCCATACAATTGGCCAATTCCAAAGGAATTGAAACATTTATTCGAGGAGAATTGGATGGGGATTCGTCAGATTTTTGGGTGCAACGCCAGAAGCCAGATGCCCATTTTATCGATCAAATTAGAATTGGAACTCGCATCGAGTTAACCCTCAAGCCGAATTCTGAGAAACCCACTATTCAAGAAGAAATACATGACTAAGTTGCTTGTTTTTTGTTTTTTATTTTGTTCTTTTTGTTCTTTTTCTCAAGAGAAAGTGGCCGTGGCATCTCAGAATATCCATGTAAAGAATGAATTTCAAAAAAGAAGTCAAGCCCGATTTTTTGGTCAATTGGATACCAATTCCCTGCCTTTTCAAGATGATTTTTCTTCAACACAAACCTTTCCAAATCCGTCTCATTGGACTGATTATCAAGTGTATGTTAACAATCACATGGCCATTAACGCTCCAACACTTGGAGTTGCTACTTTTGATGGATTAAATGAACAAGGTTCGCCTTATGATATCCAAGCCATTGGCATGTCGGGCCCAAGCGATACCCTAACGTCTATGGCATTTAATCTTCAAAACCGAAGGGGTTCAGATTCTATTTATTTAAGTTTTTTTTATCAAGCGGAGGGATTAGGGGAGGCACCAGAAATCAATGACTCTTTGGTGGTTGATTTTTACAATAAATTCGGGTTTTGGAATACTGTTTGGGGAATTCCCGGCACTTCTGTTGGTGTATGGAAACAGGTCTTAATTCCTGTTGTGGATACCAATTTTCTACATGCTGGATTTCGTTTTCGAATTCGAAATTACAGTAGTTTGGTTGGTTTCTTAGATCATTGGCACGTAGATTATGTTCGACTTGCCGATAATCGATTGTACAACGATACCGTGATTTATGACTTTGCATACAGTCAAACTCCAGGAAGCATTCTAAAGAATGGCTTTACCCAAGTTCCCTATTTGCATTTTAAATCGGATTCATCCCGTTTTTTATCCAATGGCCATCAAGCAACTTTCAAATCTTTCGGTTACAGTACACAAACCATTACCACTTCTGCAAGTTTTGTTGAACCTAGAAGTGGTTTTTTAATCCACACCCAACCCTTGGTAGCTAATTCAACCTTGGCAACCCGTACTTATTTCCCTTTTTCAGTACCTTTAATTGGTACAGATTCTTTTGAATTGGATGCTATTTATTCCATTTGGTCGAATAGTTCTGTGATAAAAACCAATGACACAATCAGAAGGAGGTATACTTTTTACAATCAGTACGCTTATGATGATGGAACTGCTGAATATGGTTACGGTTTAAATACCAATGGAGGTAGAATTGCGTATCGATTTATTTCTACCCGACCTGATTCTTTGAGGGGAATTTCACTGTCGTTTATTCCTATCCGTACAGATGTTTCTCGAGAATTGTTTACCCTAATGGTGTGGAAATCGATTCCCGAGCCAGGAACCGGAAAAGGGGAGCAACTGCTTTATCAATCTAATTTTCAAAGGCCAAAATATCAACGCTTTTACAATGGTTTTGTGAATTATGAATTTGATAGTGCTATTGCCGTTTCAGATACTTTTTATGTGGGTTGGCAACAAAACACCGATAAAATTTTGAGCCTTGGGTTAGACCGAAATGACACGGCTAATGCCAATATGTTTTACAATGTAACCGGTACTTGGCAATCATCTGGGATACCCGGTGCATGGATGATGCGCCCCATTCTTGGCAAAAACGCCAATTTGAAAATTAGTAATCAGGAAATAACGCAAAATCGTTTTCAAGTGTATCCTAATCCATCATCAGATCATATTTTCCTGTCGGGATTAGAAAATCAATCGGAAGTGAAATATGAAATTTTTTCATCAATGGGGCAAAAGTTACAAAACGGCATTATTGTTGATCAATCCATCAGGTTTGATTTCAAAGAAAGCGGTTTAATTTTTATTCGTTTACATTTGAACCAAGAAACTATTTATATTCGAGTAATGAAAAATTAATTTCACGCCATGCGTTCAAATTTTATACTGGGCTGTTTCTTTCTATTGTTTTGGAATGTGAATCTGGCTCAAAGTAATATTCAATTGGCCAATGAGGCATATTCAAAAGGGAATTTCCGCTTGGCTGAAGACTTTTTAACTCAAGAAATTAACTCAAAACCAAGCGGAATTGCATTTTATAACCGCGGATTAACTCGTTTGGCTATGGAAGCCTATTTCACTTCCATCAATGATTTTGACAGTTCAATAACGTTAAATTACAAATTATTTGATTCGTACAACCGGCGTGGGTATGCTCAATACCACACTAAAAATTACTCAGGAGCTGTGGAGGACTTTAAAATGGTCATCAGTCAGTCCAAGCAAAATGAATTGATTTCTTACGCGTACCGTTTTGTTTCTCTGAGTTTCATTCGAATGCAAGATTATTCTGCAGCTGAAGAGTGGTGCAATAAGGGCTTAGCGGTGTTTCCCAATGAGAAAAACTTATTGTTTAATAAAGGATTTCTCTACTACTCAACGGGTTCCTACCAAAAAGCTATCGACGAGTTTGATAAGCGATTGCAAATTACCCCCAATCACCTTGAAACAATTTTATGGAAGTCGGAGGCTTTGATACAATTAGGTAATTACCAAGAAGCTCAACCGAATTTAGAAAAGGTAATTGCCCTTCAACCTAATCATATTGTTGCGCATTCTTCTTTAGCCTTAGTTTATCAAAAAACAAAACAAAAAGACAAGCTGAAAGAAGAATTGAATACCCTTAATTCATTGGGCTACAAACCTGCATCCGATTTCCTTGAAATCAATTTAGCTAAAAATCATATCGAAGAAGGTAATTTGGAAGAAGCCCTAAAACTTTTAAACCAAGCATTGGATAAAAACAACAGAAACGCAACAGCTCTTTTGAATCGCTCCATTGTTTGGTACATAAAAAAAGACTATTCTGCTGCATTAAAAGATGCAAAGCTTTTGGTCGAAATAGATCCTCAAAGTTTTGAAGCTCAAATCCAACTTGTGAAATGTTTGATGGAAAGTCAAGACCCTCAAATCATTGAAAAAGTCATTTCTCTAAAATCAAAATATCCTCAAAAGCCAGAATTAACCTATCTATTGGGCAAATCCTATTATTTGTCAGGAAATTATTCTGAAGCTGCAAAAATTCTAGAATCTACCCTTCCCGGATATTCAGGAGCGCAAACGTATTCGATGTTAGCTTTTATTTATAGCCAAAAGCTCATTGATTCAGAAAAATTTAATCTTTACGCAGAAAAAGCACAACGTGAAAATCCCAATTCAAAAAACACTCAATTGATCGAGTCATATGCTTATCTCAACGAAAAAAAGTATGATTTAGCTATCGCCGGATTCAAAAAATACCTTGAAAAAAATGGAGAAGATGCCATGGTGATAAGCAATTTGGCCTACTGTTACGAACAAACTAAGCAGCTTCTAGAGGCCAAATCATGGCGAATAAAAAACACTCAAATCCAACCGGAAAGTGCAAAAGCATTCTATCAACTTGGCAACGTATGTTATAAATTGAACGATTATCCCGCAGCTAATGTTGCCTTAATTCAATGCATCAAACTTTCCCCCAATTATTATCAAGCCTATTTGTTGAGAGGAGTCGTAAGCTTGGCACTTCAAGATTATGGAACCGGTAAAAAAGATTTAGAAATCGCCTTAAAAAATTTACCAGAAAAAGCTGGCGATATTTACCCAAATCTCGCATTTGCCTCTGCTAAACTGGGCGATATCAATGATGCAATGCCTTATTTGGAAGAATGGGAAAAGCTTGAACCCCAAAATGGATTGGTGTTTTACACCCGTGGCAATTTATTCTCCGGAAAAGGAAACTATGAAAAAGCCTTGTCAAATTACTCTCGAGCCATCGAACTTGATCCCAATAATCCCGATTTCCTACTCAATCGCGCCATTTTAAACATCAACAACGCTCATTATCAAGATGCTATTCAAGACGGTGAGCGGATATTATTACTGAATCATAAAACTGCTGAGGTGTATTATAACCTGGGGGTAGCTTACATCAAAGATGGCTCACAACTTTCTAAAGGTTGCGAAGCCATTAAAACAGCGAAAAGAATGGGATATCCCCAAGCCGAGCAATGGCTTAGTAAATGCGATTGATGGAATTCCAGAAATTAATTTCCTCGAAGTATTGCTCTCTTTTTGGACGGAATCCTTCCAGTTGTTTTCCTTTTTTTGAAGGTTTGATCATCATTATTTTCGGATTCCTTTGGTAAGAAAGAAAATTAATTTTACCGTCAATCCAAGTCAATCGCAATTTGTCCGCTGAAACTTCTGTTTCTCTTTCAATCTTTTTTCCGGTAA
>JAIYBD010000266.1 GCA_027488715.1 Bacteroidota bacterium
ATGAATCTCAATTTCGAATAAGAATTGAATTCCCAATAACGCTAACGCCAAACCTCCGTACAAGACTGCTGAATACAAAGCACCGAGTAAAAAACGGAGGAACATCGTTTTGTTAAATTGCCAAAAGGCTTGAATGGAATTCGATCGAAAAAAAGGTAAAAAAGCAGCTAACAAGTGAAATAAAATGGCAAACCCCAAAAAGTGCAAAGCGAAACTCTGGGGTAACATTTTGATATATGGAATTTCAAACATCAACAATCCCATTAACCCTACTCCTCCTAAAAGAATTAATTGTTTCTTAAGGGTAGAAATGCTCAAATTCTCCAACCACACGTGCAAGGCCGTGAACAAAGGAAGTCCAAGCAGTAAAATGACATTGATATGCACCCACCATGGATCTTCGATTTCATTTTCAATAAGAACAATAGCTAAGACCGCTGACAATAAAGCGGAAAGAAATGTCAATGGGAATCTGGAAAGAGTGATGCGACTTTGGGTCATTAACTCTTTCAAGGAAAACAATTTTTTCATGGGCTTAGATTTGATGCTTAAACCAGGTGAGTTGCCGTTTGGCGTAGTTCCTGCTGTGCTGTTTCACTTTATCAACGGCAAAATCGAGCGAATATTCTCCATCGAAGTAGGGAAAAAATTCGGCGTAACCCACCGTTTGAAGTGGTTCCAACCGCTGGAACGAAATCAAGGTACGAACTTCTTCCAACAATCCCAACTCCATCATATCATCAACCCGTCGGTTAATGCGATCATACAAGTCCGAACGATCCATTTCCATGTTTTCGTACGTCGTTGTGAAAGGTCGTTCCAACGATGCTTTCAATCGAAGGTCACTAAACTTTTTACCGGTAATGGCCAGCACCTCCAAGGCGCGAACCAAGCGGCGTGGATTTTTCAAGTCGGCCGTTCGCGCATATTCGGGATCCAACTCTTCTAATTTTTTTGACAATTGATCCCATCCCACCGATTCACCCTCTTCCATCAAACCGGCCCGAACTTGGTCATCCTTCGGCAAGTTATCTAATCCCTCCACCAAAGCTTTGATGTACAATCCCGAACCACCAACAACCACAACCGTGTCGTGAACTTGAAATAGGTTCGACAACGTTTCCAAAGCCTCGCGCTCAAATTGTCCTGCCGTTAACGGCTGATGGATCGAATGCGAGGCTATAAAATGATGGGGAACAGCGCTCAATTCTTCCACACTCGGACGGGCTACCCCAATGTTCATTTCTCGGTAAACTTGCCGACTATCGGCGCTAACGATTTCTGTTTGAAACTTTTGGGCAATTTCAATTGCTCGTGCCGTTTTTCCAACTGCGGTTGGACCAACTACGGCAATAATATGTTTGGAATTCGTCAATTTACAGGAGGTTTCAATCCGTAATTTTTGGCAATTTCGAGCATATACTCAAAAGCCGATGGATAATCGCTTTCAATTTTTCCATCGAGGATGGCTTCACGAACCGCTGTTTTTATCTCTCCAACCGCTCTCGATGCTGGAATTTTAAAGGTTTCCATGATGACTTCGCCGGTAATGGGTGGCTGCCAATTTCTAATTCGATCCCTTTCCTCTAAATCGGCAATTTTAGATTCCAGTAAATTGAGATTTTCTAGGATACGCTTTACTTTGGCTTCATTCTTCGAGGTAATGTCGGCCCTGCAAAGGGTAAGTAATCCCCGCAAATCGTCGCCTGCGTCGAACACCAAACGGCGAATGGCACTGTCGGTAATATCTTCTTTGTTCAACGCCATGGGTCGCAAATGCAAACGAACCAATTTCTGAACGTATTTCATTTTTTCGTTCAGCGGCAAACGGAGGCGTTTAAAAATTCCTGGAACCATGCGAGCTCCCATGTCCTCGTGACCATGAAAAGTCCACCCAACTTTGGGTTCAAATCGTTGGGTTGGAGGTTTAGCAATATCGTGTAAAATCGCCGACCACCGCGTCCATAAATCATCGGTTAGCAAGGCGATTTGATCCAACACTTGGAGGGTGTGGTAGAAATTATCTTTGTGTCGAATTCCATTCACTTCCTTCACCCCGTGCAAGGCCACCATTTCAGGGAAAAATTCATGCAACAACTTAGTGTCAAAAAGTAACTTAAAGCCAATGGAAGGTTTTTTAGATAAAATGATCTTGTTTACTTCTTCCACAATCCGCTCTTTGCTCACGATAGAAAGTCGTGAAGCTTGATCGGAAATGGCCTGAAGGGTAACGGGATCTATGTGAAATTGGAGCTGGGCAGCAAATCGAATAGCACGAAGCATGCGCAAAGGATCGTCGGAAAACGTTGTAAGCGGATCCATGGGCGTAACAATCCGTTTGGCTTCCAAATCGGCAATACCGCCGAAAGGATCTTTCAGCAAACCGAATTGGGGGTAAATTTGAATGGATAAGGCATTGATGGTAAAATCACGGCGTTCCATATCTTCCTGAAAGGTACCGAATTCAACGACGGGATTTCGGGAATCGGATTGGTACGATTCTTTGCGAGCGCCAACAAACTCTACTTCCAGGTCTTCGAAGCGAAATGCGGCTGTTCCGTAATTGGCATAATACCCGTAATGGGAACAGCCAGGAACGGTTTTCACCATTTTTTCAGCGAAGGAAACCCCATCACCAATGACAACAAAATCGACGTCTTTGGATTCTCGATTTAAAATCAAATCCCGAACATAACCTCCAACGACGTAACATTCGGTTTGGGAGGACTCTGCCACTTCCCTAACTTTCTCAAAAAAAGGATGTTTTAGCACCGAATTACATCTTTTCTGGAACACCAATTCCCAATAATCCAGTAGCGTATTTCAAACAATCCGCCGTTTTCTGATTTAACCACAGTCGAAAAACCACGGTTTGAGGATCCGGACTGGGTTGCTTAAAAATCGGACACTCGGTATAGAACTTGTTGTAGGTCTTGGCTAAATCGTACACGTAATTGCACAAATGGCCCGGATTGTTTTGCATTGCAGCCTCCATTCGAACCGATGCGAATTGATTCAATTTCTTCACCAATTCTTTTTCTGAAGACTCCAAATCAAGCTTCTCCCCGGCATAAAGAGTCGTTAAACCCTCCTGGTCTGCTTTTCTCAGGATGGATTTGATTCTTGCATGAACGTATTGAATGAAGGTAGCCGTGTTCCCTTGGGTATCGATGGATTCTTCGGGGTTGAAAACCATTTTCTTTTTGGGATCCACCTTCAAAAGGAAATATTTCAATCCACCTAAACCGATCATTTCAAACAAGTCGTGGCTTTCTTTTTCAGAAAGGCCGTCAATTTTCCCAAGTTCTGAGGTACGTTCCTTCGCAACTTCAAACATTTCCTGCATCAAATCATCGGCGTCGACCACGGTTCCTTCCCTACTTTTCATTTTTCCGGTGGGCAACTCGATCATTCCATAACTCAGGTGGAAGCAATTTTTTGCCCATTCAAAACCCAGTTTCTCGAGAATTTTGAACAACACCTTGAAATGGTAATCCTGCTCATTTCCCACGGTGTAAATCATGGAATCCATGTGAAAATCCTCGAAGCGCTCCAAGGCCGTTCCAATGTCTTGGGTGATGTACACGCTAGTGCCGTCTTTGCGAAGAACCAACTTTTCATCCAAGCCATCAGCCGTTAAATCGATCCAAACCGATCCGTCATCTTTTCGGTAGAACACTCCTTTTTCCAAACCAAAGTCAACGTATTTTTTTCCGAGGAGGTAGGTTTGGCTCTCGTAATAATTTTTATCGAACGAAACGCCCATGCGTTGGTTGGTGGCTTCGAAGCCTTTGAACACCCATTCGTTCATGGTTTTCCAAAGATCCATCACCTCAACATCTCCTTGCTCCCATTTCTGAAGCATTTCTCTGGCTTCCAACAAAATAGGGGCATTTGCTTCAGCTTCTTCTTGAGTCAAACCTTTTTCAAGCAACTCTTTCACCTGCCGCTTAAACTCTTGATCGTAAGCAACATAGAACTTCCCAACTAAATGATCACCTTTCATCCCAGAAGATTCCGGAGTTTCTCCATTTCCGAACTTCTGCCAAGCTAACATGGACTTGCAGATGTGAATACCTCGATCGTTGATTACCTGCACTTTAACGACATCACTACCGATGGACTGATGCAAGTTGGCAACAGAAAATCCAAGCAAGTTATTTCGAACGTGGCCCAAGTGAAGCGGCTTGTTGGTATTGGGCGAACAATACTCCACCACGACCTTTTTCCCTGTTTTTGGAAGATCGGAAAACGAAAGCTGTTGCAGCGCATGTACGAACTCTTCCGATGCGATGGTGAGGTTTAAAAAGCCTTTTACCACATTGAAAGCTAGAACTGATGGAGCATGATCCAAAAACAATTGACCAAATTCCTGACCGAGTTGTTCGGGTGATTTTTTGATGACCTTGAGAAATGGGAATACCACCAAAGTGAGGTCTCCTTCAAATTCAGGTCGTGTTTCTTGCCATTGAATGAGGTTTTCAACCGATTCGATGTGGTGATTCGATTGCAAATGTGCCGCTAAAATTGCCGTTAATTGTTCCATGTTAGAATAAGCTACCTTGAGTTAAATCGTCGGGGTTAATGGGTTTTATATCAAATTCGATGGTGGTTCCTATTTCCAAGGCATTGTCGCCCATTTCATCGTCGCCGCCCTCGTCGAACGACTTATTTTCATCGACCACCGGAAGGGCGGCCAAAGGATCTGGATCTGGATCTGGATTGGTTAAAATAACTTCAACAATCGGTTTATCTGAGATTTTATTTCCGTTTGCTTTCCAACCTTTTACATCGATGAACTCCGACAAATCCCAAGACTTTCCTTGTTCTTTGGAACGACCGTTTTTCACCCACAAATCAACGAGCGGATTATCGACCGTGGTGGCAAAGACGAACTTAGAGCCAGCACTTTCGGAGATGAATGAAAACCGTTTATCGGTGGTGCTGGTTTCAATCAGGAATCGTTTGCACGCCCATGTTTCGCTTTCTCCAACGTAGTGAACCACCGACAAGGGGCGTTTGGGATTCCAGCGTTCCAAACGGTAAATCTTTGCAAAATCGTAGTGATTGGTTAATTCGAAATTGGTCAACTCGTAACTTCCGTCGTTGAAAATGACCAAAATTCGATCGTCGCTGTCGAAAGCGCCTAGAAAACGACCACGTCCGTCCTTGTTCAAACGACCCACATTCTCTTCAAACCAAACTTTAACGCCACCGATGGAGGAGCGCCCTTTTTCTTTGAATTGAATCTTTCGAAGAGGTTGCTTGGTAAGGATATTCCCTTGCGAGCCTCGGCCTTTGATGGCAATTTCTGCAAAGTCAAAATCGAATACCTTTTTTCTGGCTTTTGCCAAGTTGGAAAGCTGAACGTTAACAATCTCAGATTCCGAATTGGCATTATCGGTTAGATAAAGAATTTTGCTCCCCTTCGAACCTTTGGTAAGATCGTATTCTTTGTCGCGGGTAATTCCAACCACATTAAATCGCTTGGCGTAAGTCGTTCCTGTTGAGCCATCTACGTAGATCAAGTTATAGGCACGACGTTCGTCGTTTTTC
>JAIYBD010000286.1 GCA_027488715.1 Bacteroidota bacterium
ATGGGTGATGACTAAAATACTCGGAACGAGAGCTGCAAAAACAAACATCGCAATACGCCCTTGATCACTGCCATATTTCATGATTTCGCCCACAATAGCGAAAGCGGCAAAAGCGAAGGCGCCCCTCATACTTCCCAATGAAACGTACCTTTTCCACCAAACCAAGGCAATAAATACCGATAATCCGGCAAGTCCTCCGGCCCAATGCATGGCCAAAACCACTCCAAAAATGGTAGCGACACCCTTTCCACCACGAAAGCCGGCAAAAATAGGATAAATATGTCCCAAAACGGCCAAGAGCCCTAGGGTAATTTTCATTCCAATGAAGGTACTAGACTGAATATCAGGTGAAGATTCCAGAAAATTAATCATTCGAACGGCCATAAACCCTTTGGCAATATCGAGGATCAGAACCGGCAAGGCAGCTTTGAATCCGAAGACTCGCAACACATTGGTGGTCCCGGCATTGCCGCTACCATGTTCACGCACATCAATTCCATAAAACCACTTCCCAATCCAAATGGAAAATGGAATGGAACCCAGCAGGTAAGCGATACCGGCCGATTCTAAAAAAGCAGCTTCTGTAAATTTACTCCAAGTCATTTAACGAAATCTCAGTAATAAATCATCGTACGTAGTAGAACTTCCTTGCAAAAATAACGGATTACCCTTTTTGATTTTGGCGGCCTTTTCGTTCACCAAGGTTAAATAGGTTAAATCAGAACTGTAAATTTCCACAGCGCCTTTTTTGTGCGAAAGGAGGAAGTAAAGATCAGCAGTAGGTTCAATATCTACATGAAACGAAGAACCATCAATACCAAAATTGACATCAAATTTACCGGGTGTTTTCTTATTCACCTGTTTACCTCCGAGGTTCGCCAATCCCAAATCACCCTTGGATTTGAAGCTACGGTAATTATTGTCCCAAAACAAATTCAATTGGGTAAAGACCATTTGTTTGGCCAAATTGCCTTTATCGGGAACACTGGAATATAATTTGATATCCTCTTCTACTTTTTCCCATTTGTTGGGTTCCACGATTTGAGCTAAATTGGAAAGGGTTTGATCTCCATCATTTTGTTGATCGTCCCACTCACCTGAATTTTCAGCTACCTTCTCTTGAACAAACTTGGTTAATTCAGAAGGAATTACAAAATCTATCGTTCCAGATGCCTCTATTCCGAAAGTTTTCTTTTCCATACCGTAGGTCATCTTTCCTGCCATTCGCATCGACAATCCAGGTTGATTATTAAATCCTAAATCGAATGGCCCTTCGGCAACAATGGTTTTATTCGCAAAATCATACTTGATGAAACTGCCAATCGGACTTTCTTCCACCAAACGGGAAACGTTACCTATGGAATAAATCTTCTTGATTTTATCGTAAACAATCACACCATTGGTACTAAAGATAATCGAATCACCGGCGTTTCTTTTCGATAAAATGCCAGGGTAAACGATTCCGCCGGAAGGCGCTAAGAAAAATCCAGAAACCAACGTATCCTTATTTTCACTGATAAACAAATCGGTTTTGATGTACGTCATCAAGGGATCAACCAAGGTGTTGATTACAAAAGGCTCGGCTCGCTGGTCGCGTGGTAATTCAGGAAGTGTAACTACCCCTTTGAACAACAATTCTTTTCGTCCGCCATAAAGACTAATCGTTCCATTGAAGTTGAAACCAGGATTGAGGAAAAATGGCTTTTTCTCGCCAATATTGGCCGTGGCTTCGGTTACGCCAGAGTCGTTGCTGGCCACCAAATTGAAGAAGATTTTCTGAATGGAATCGGTACTGTTTTTATAGGCATAGAATCCATCGCCTTTGTATTTCAATCGGCTGATGATTTCAACCGAAGATTTGGTGATTTTGTGTCGTTCTTCGGCCGTATCCAATACAATTAAAGCATTTTTCAAGGGTAAGATTTTACCGGATTTTCCTACTGACAAACGCATGGAATCGGGATAAACGAAGGCATCTGCAGTGATGACTTTCTCTACCCCGCCGGCATCGATGGTGTAGTCTTTCAATTTAAAGCTCGCCCATTTGGCATCGAATTCAAATCCGTGTTGGTCAGAATCGGTAGAGGCGAAATGAGTTTCGGCTTTTCCGGCCGATTTCGAACCCATCAATACTTCTTTGGTATTCAAATCCCAATAGAACTCCTTCAACGATGTTTTGTAACTGTTATAGCCCATGATCACATCAGCAGATTCTCCATTGGCGCGGAAAACTCCTTTTTTGCTTTCAAAATCGATGGAAGAATTGATATCGGCGGAGGCGAAAGCAAGGATTTTCTTATCGATGGAAGCGATACTGATTTGAGTTTCAGGTGCCGACATTTTAGTGTCGGAGAATTTAAACTCTTTGGAGGCCAGTTCCTCTTGCCCGAAAGTCACCGCACCGTCGGCCGACATTCCACCTGGGGTAATCACGATCGTCCCTTTTACGCCCGCTTCCGAGCCGAAAACGGAGATGGGTTTGGTGGTAGAGTGTACCAAAAGCGTATCTTCTTTCGGATACCAATGGGCATCGACTTTCTCCCCTTCTACCTTGGGGAATAAGCCTGTTCCAAATCGGCCTTTGGCCACATCGAACTTATCCACCATGGCATCCATGCTATCGGGCATGAAATAGAAATTCTTGGAAATGGAAGTACTGCTCAAATACGTAAGTTTTCCCTTTCCTTGCAATCCACGGCTATTCAAAATAACTGAATCGAAGTATCTTCCTTTATTGCCATAAGCAGCATAACCTTCAACAGGCGCCTTTTTAATGAAGCCTAACGACGTATCGGGTTGAATCACCAACATTTCTTTGATATCAGGGAAGATCCCGGCAGAAACCAAGGTTCCTGGGAAATCATAACCCCGCTTGGTATTCACCAAATCCAAGGAATCCATGGTAAATGGATCAACCTTGAAATAAAATTTATCTTTCGAATAGGCACTGTCGCGAAGCTCATCACGTTCCCAATACACAAAACACGATGCATTGCTTTTGAAGATGGGGAAAGAAGGTTTGTCTTTTAAGCCGGCTTTATTGTTCGGTTCATCAATCAATAACTCTCCATTGATTTTTTCAAATACGGTTCGAAGATCGTATTGTTGCCTACGTCCATTGATTCCAACGATGTCGGTATACACCCTAAATTTCAAGGAATCAACGTTCTTCATTTTAATTTTGAAGGTTTCATATTCAAACGTGAAACCATCCCCATAAAAATCTAATGGACCAGCGTGTACGTGGCCCTCAAACGACATGTTTCGGTTTTTACCGATGGAAACTTTCTGACCACGAGGTTCTACATACACCGAATGACTATCGGAAAGCAAGACACGTGTCACCCCAGAAACAATCAACTCATTGGTCGTTAAATCCAAAAATCCGTTGTCTTTCCGTTTGATCACCGAACGTATATTGATAACATCGTAATCGATCTTCTTATCGTTGGCATCCAAATAGTTATCCAATTTCTTCTTCACATACACCATTTCCAACTGTCGATCATAAGTGATGTATCCTTCCCTAGAAAGCGTAACCAACATTTCTTTGGCTGCCACCTCGGGAAAACCGGAAAACGATACGAATAAATTGGCGCTAAACGTGGTTTGTCCGGTAGATTTGATGAACCTTTTAACCAATCGAAGCGGATGTGTAGAGGTGATTCCACCGATGGCCTCGTACTCTTGTTCCGAATAAAAATTCACACTGCGAAAATCGGCAATCGCTTCCGACAAACCTGAGGTCTTTCGAAATGCGATAAAGCTGCTATCCAAGTTCCATTGCAACGACTCGGCATCGATGTCGATTTGGTGATATGAATCGGTAAACGTTGCTCGATTCATGGCTTTTACATCCTGAAATAACAATAAACGACGATTATCAACGGTGTAGTTGAACGACAAATTAGGATGCGTAATCGAATCCGTGTTTACATAAATCACCACGGAGGCCTGATCGGAAAGGATATTTTTTTCACTGAACGAAAACGAAGTTGCTGAAGCCTTCAAGACCAATTTTCCACCTCGTTTCAGCGAAAGAACCGCTGGTATTTCACGTGTACCAAGTGCCAAGTATTTCGAACCTTGAATGGAAAACTGACCCAAATAATCAATTCCAGGATAAACATCCTTGAAAACCGTCCGGGTTTCTTTAGCAAAAAATTGAGGGTAGTTACTTGCTTGGGTTTTGGAAGAAGAAATCACCCTTTCCGAAAATCGACCTAGGGTTGATTTCCCTTGGGTAATGTAAAAAACCGAATCTGCATCAAAACCGGGGACATCAAGATTGATTTTATATTCGGTTAAATTTACGTAAATGGAATCTTCTGGATAACCCATTCGGCGCCAATCGATTTTTCCATTTTTCCCATACCACTCTTTATCAGGAAATACTGCATACCCACTTGTTCCTGAAACAACAGACGAATCCACATTGAAACGGGCAATCAAATCGGTTTCCTTCGCAACAATTCGAATCTTTTGATTGGGCATAATTTGGAACTCGTAATCGTTGGTCGAAATTTGCCATTGATGGCGAGGAGAAAAAAAGATGGTATTGTTTTCAAAAAGCTCTATCGACATCTTGGTAAAATCGGAAAATTCCTTCCCACCCTTCAACAAAATGGTATCCAAAACCAAATGCCAATCGTCGAACTTGGAGGTAAAATTCGCACTTTTTGAAAGTTGAATGGTTGCGTTCATGTAATTCATGAAATACGGAAAAACCGTCATTTTGCGCCCGAGCATCCGATTGGTGGTGGAGATCACCTGAACCTGTTGATCGGGCGATAAGTTTTTTTGAAACACTTGAATGAAGGCCTTTCCCATTTCGGAATGTTCCTTCACCTTCGCGCGATCCATAAATTCTTGAACTTGCTTCACGTATTCAACCGGAGCTTCGGAAAAAGATTTAATGGTTTGGGCCTGAATGATACCCATCCAAAAAAACAAAACAAAAAAAGTTAGAATTCTACTTTTCATAAGGTAAATTTTACAGCCAACCAAGGCTCATTCAATTGAAAAACTGCATTTCCAGCTGGCAAGATTCGTTCCAATTCCTTCCAATCTTGCTGGTAAAAACCACTAAAATAAATGGTTCCATGAGTTTCCAATAAGTCAAGATACGTTGGAATTTGATCAATAAGTACGTTTCGATTGATATTGGCAAGGATCACATCGAACTTTCCAGAAGCCGAATCACTTCCACCAAGTACAATTTCAAAATCTGTAATCCCATTACGAAGTGCATTTTCTTTTCCGTTTTCAACCGACCATGGATCGATGTCGTACCCAAAAATTGAACTAGCTCCCAATTTTTTAGCAGCAATGGCGAGAATTCCAGTGCCTGTTCCAGCATCCAAAACCCGCTTCCCCTCCCACGATTCCTTCATCATCAAAGAAATGATGCCGGCGGTGGTCGGATGATGTCCTGTTCCAAAACTCATTTGGGGCATGATTTCCAACATCAGGGGAAACTCTTGTTCAACGGAATGGAATGGAGCATAAATCAAACAACGATCATCAACAATAACCGGTTCAAATTGCGATTCCCATTGCGCATTCCAATTCTCTTTGGGAATTTCTCTCCATAAAAAAGAAACCGAGGATAAGGCCGGGATTCCACTCAACATCCCTTCAACATCTTCTTTTGAAATGGAAATTGAAGGTCCGCATGCCATGAGCTGCCCCTCTTTTTCTTCGAAAATATCGAATCCGAAATCGGCCAATAACGCCACCGCAATTTCCCGCTGTTGGGCATTGGCCGTCATCGTTAATTCTAAAAAATCAGCCATGCAAACACTGGTCTTGAATGTGAATGATGGAACGAAAGTCTTCGGATTTCAAGGAAGCTCCGCCAACCAAGCCGCCATCGATGTCGGATTGACTAAATAGCTCCCCTGCATTACCGGCATTCACACTTCCACCGTAGAGGATGGAGGTGGAATCGCCCAAACCCAATTGAAGTTCGTTCAAGACCGATCGAATGAACTGATGAACTTCCACCGCTTGATCCACCGATGCTGTTTTTCCTGTCCCAATTGCCCAAACGGGCTCGTAGGCTAAAATCAAAGGCGAAGTAATGGGCAGTAATTTTTTCAAAGAATCCAACAACTGATGTTGAATTACCTCGAAATGACGAGCAGATTCTCGTTCCTCTAGCGTTTCTCCAATGCACAAAATGGGCGTGAGTTGATGTTTCCACGCTGCAACGATTTTATCTTGGAGTTGGGCCGACGTTTCTCCAAATAACGTTCTGCGCTCGGAATGGCCCAACAACGTAAATTGTCCGCCCAAGGCGTGAACCAACTCCGCTGATATTTCACCGGTAAAGGCGCCAGACGATTGAGAATAAATATTTTGAGACCCGAACTGCGCCTTTCCCAAATTCCATTGGGCCATGCACCCCAACAATGGAGCCGAAGGAAAATAAAGAACTTGGGTATGTTGGGGCTTTTCATTCGATAAAGCTTCCACCAAAGTTTGGGCAGAATTAGGCAAAAGGTTCATTTTCCAATTGCCAGCCATATATTTTTTACGCATGTTGATCAGTTGAGGTTTCTTCAGCAAAAATTTGCTGATAAAGTTGAATTAAATTTTCGTCGAATTCCAATCCTCTACGTTGGTAAACGATTTTGGCGGTCTCCAAGAATTTCGCAAACTGGTGGCGAATGAAGCCGGATGAACCTCCCCAAGAAAATGAAGGGATAAAATTTCGGGGGAACCCATCACCAAAAATATTGGATCCCACGCCTACTACCGTACCGGTGTTAAACATGGTATTAATGCCCGATTTAGAGTGATCGCCCATCATCAATCCACAAAATTGAAGACCCGTATTCTCAAAACGCTGGGACGCGAAATCCCACAATTTCACGGGCGCATAATTATTTTTCAAATTAGAAGTGTTGGTATCCGCACCGAGGTTACACCATTCGCCGAGTACCGAATTGCCTAAATATCCATCGTGTCCTTTATTGGAATAGCCCATGATAACGGAATTACCTACTTCACCACCAACTTTAGAAAATGGACCAATGATGCAATCTTCATAAATTTTTGCTCCCATTTTTACCTGGGACTTTTCTCCTAGGGAAAATGGACCACGAATCATGGCCCCTTCCATCACCTCTGAATTTTTTCCTAGGTAGATGGGGCCATTCATTGTATTAAAAATGGCGCATTCGGCCTTGGCACCTTCTTCTAAAAACACCATTGCAGAATCACCAATAACACGGTTGGAAGGCGATAACGGCCGAGAAGTTCGTCCGTTCGTAAGCAAGTTAAAATCTTGTTGAATCCAAAAACCAGCATTCGAAAAAATCTCCCAAGGCTTTCGTAAAACATGGGCATCCAAGCATTCCATTTTGTCCAAATTCTCCATATCGGAAAAAGGATGGACCGAACAAGCCAAAAGCTCTTGCTGGGAACTCACCAAACATTGTCCATTTTTCAATGTGGAAAGGGCAATCAAATCTTTGGCCGTAGGCAACCAACGTCCATTAACGAAAAGATCCGCATTCTCTGATTTTCCAAAAACCGGATGTAAGTAGTTACGATATGGCAAAAAACCCATGGTAGACGGATTCAATAAAAGCTTCCATCGCTCTTGATTAGTCAGAATTCCCGTACGCAAGTAAGCCGAAGGCTTTGTGATGGTAAAGGGTCGCAATTGCTCCGAAGAGGCATCATCGAATAGGACCAAGTTCATACCATAAAAATAAAACACCCCGAGCGTAAAAACTCGGGGTGTGTATAAAAACAAAGAAAAGTTTTCTTATTTCTTGTTGTACTTGTTACGAAACTTGTCGATACGACCTGCGGTATCAACGAAGGTTTGTTTACCAGTGTAGAAAGGGTGAGACTTGTGAGAAATCTCGACTTTAACAACTGGATACTCGTTTCCATCTTCCCAAGCAGCTGTTTCTTTAGAATCAGCGCAAGACTTGGTCAAAAACATATAATCGTTAGAGATATCTTTGAAGATAACGGTTCTGTACTTTTCTGGGTGAATACCTTTTTTCATGAATCCAAATTTTGGGAGTGCAAATTTAATAACAAAATTGGAGTAACCAAAAAAAAGCGCCTGAAAATTCAGACGCTTTTCAATTTTATTTTGCGATCATCAGTTTTTGGGTTGTTTTCAAGCCCTGATATTGCAGTGTAATGAAGTACGCTCCGGCGGAAAGCTGGGAAGTATTCAAATCAATTTGATTCTGACCAGCGGTTAACACCCCTAAGTCCTTCACTTCAATCACTTTTCCAGTCACATCTTGAATCTGATAGACCACACGGCCAGCGAATGGCAACGCGAAGCTCCAAGAGGCACGATCGGATGTTGGGTTAGGATAGATTTGATTAACGATCCACGACTCACCTTTTAAGTTTCGAACGGAAGTTGGCTTACAAGCCGAACCAGCGTACGACAAACAGAAGCTATCGATGGCCCATCCTTCTTTATCGATGGTAAAATCGGAGGAGAAGCGGAAGCGGAAAATCACGGAATAATTCGGAAGCGTGAATTTGGTAGAATCCAAGCTGAAGGTGTTTTTACCTCGAACCCAACCATTGGATTTTCCTGTCCATCCACCACCGAATAGGTTGGGAGA
>JAIYBD010000023.1 GCA_027488715.1 Bacteroidota bacterium
AGTACAAGGCACCGCGAAGGAAATGATTGGTGCTATCGGTTACCCAAAATTGCATGGGTGAGGCTGCATTTCCAGAAACGGTGAATAATAAACCATGCACATTGTTTTGATCGTTATGGATTACATTTTCTGAAATCCCATTGGCTCTTTGCTGGTGTTTGCTGGTGAAGAGGTAAGCATCGTTCATCATTTCCTGCAATTTTGATTTGCCTTCAAACTGCTTGTAGCTCAAATGGATTTTTGCCTTGATGGTTGGATAATCAATATCTAAAAAATAATCTCCTGGATTGGATGGTTTTCTCCTGGGGTAAGACGATTTAGCAATGTTGGCAGAAAAAGGGATGGAATCAGCCAAAGGTTGGTATCCTGCTGGTGGAAGTTCAACCTTGGGGTAACCCATTGGTTTCGGCGCATAGGTGTCGTTGGTGCAAGCACCCAAAAGTAGCGTAGCGCCGAGGCTACATCGATAAATGTACTTTTTCAATTTTCTTGTCGTTAGCTTTTGCGATGCAAAGATTCAATTTTTCGTACTGGTAACAATCACCTTCGGCAGGAATTTTTTTGGCAATCTCCAAAATAAGACCGCCTAAGGTTTCTACCTCACCCTCAAACGGTGCAAAATAATCTTCGCGCAAATGAAAATATTTGATGAGATCGCCGAGCGATGCAGAAGCATTCACTTCCCATTGTTGATCGGTCATTTCTTTGATCCACGGATCAATAACATCGTGCTCATCGTTAATTTCTCCAAAAATTTCTTCCAATACATCTTCCATGGTTACCAATCCTTCCACCTCACCGTATTCGTTCAATACGATGGCCATGTGGTTGCGTTGCAATTGCATGTCTCGGAAAAGATCGTCGATTTTCTTCGTTTCGGGAACCATAAATACGGGCCTTACCAACGACTTCCACGATTGTTTGGGTTTGAAGTAAAGATCTTTGACGTGGAGTACCCCTGTAAATTCTTCAAAATCGTCTTTTCGAATGGGAACGCGAGAAAATTTTTGCTCTGCAACAAACGCGTGTACATCTTCCAAGCTTGCGCTTTCTTTGAGGTAAACGATTTTGTGATGAGGTTGCATGATTTGCGCTGCCGTTCGTGTTCCGAAATTCACCACTCCTTTCAGCAGCGCTCGTTCTTCCAAATCGGTTACGTCGTTCTCAAACGCAATTTCGATGGCTTGATTTAAATCGTGAACACTAACCGAGGCCGACCGTTGTTCGCTAGTTTTATCAATAAATCGGGTGGTAGAAGCCAAAAGGCGTGCGGGGTAGTAGTTGATTCGAAGCATCCAGCCAATCAAAGGATATCCCCAACGAATCGTTTTTATTCGATGATGATAGGCGTAATGCTTGGGAACAACCTCGGCAAAAACGACGATAAGTAGCGTTGCTACAGTAGATTGTAGCAAAAAGTGCCAGAAATTGTTGGGGTCGAGAGGAAGAGTTTTAAATCCGATGTAATACGTTGCAACAACCGATGAAATGTTGAGGATATTGGAGGTCAGCAGAAGCGTACCAATCAAAATTCGGGTAGAAAATGGATCTGATTCTAAAAGTTTCTTGAGCCGTTTGTCGATGTTTTCAGAAAGAAGAGCTTGTTTTTCGTCGGATTTTAACGAAAAAATAGCGACTTCCATGGAGGAAGTAACGGCAGATAGAAGAATGAGTAGGATGAGAACAGCAATACCAACCAAAAGTGGTGTTAGCTGAATTCCAGATAGGGCAGGGGAAGGATCGTCCAAAGCTTAGGTTAATTCGTCAAACCCAGAGTCGTCGCCAGAGCTCCAACCCATACCACCATCGTTTAAATTTCCGCCACCTAATCCAGTGTGGGAATCACGATTTTCTTCACGACGTTCGGTTGACATTAAGACGATATGTTCCGCTACAACTTCGTGAATGTATTTTTTGATGCCATTTTGATCTTCAAAAGACCGAGAGGTGAGTTTTCCCTCGATGAAAACCTGTTTTCCTTTGCGGAGGTATTTTTCAGCGAGATTAGCCAATCCTCGCCACATCACGATGTTGTGCCATTCGGTTCGCTCTTGGCGATTTCCGTCGGCAGATTTGTACACTTCGGTGGTGGCGAGTGGAAATGAAGCCTTAACTGCCCCATTATCCATGTGGCGAATCTCAGGATCTTTCCCTAAGTTGCCAATGAGCATTACTTTGTTTAGCGAACCCATAAATTAAAAAGTTGCGATCAATGATTCAATAATTTTCGGAACGGGAAGTTGATGGATTTGGTCCAATGGAACCCATTTTTCCTCCCTTTCAAGTTGTAAGATAGGAATAAAATCTACAAAACAAAAAAACGGCAAAATTTTTCGATGAGATAATAAATGATGCGGTTGCTTTTCGAGCGAGTGAATGGCTTGAACCCGGTTGTTCCTTCGGATTTCTTCCAAGATTTGTTGTTCTTCCGAAGTATTCTGGGGATGGAAAGAGAAGGATAGTTCAGGGAAGTCGTACAAATTCGCCCAAATGGAATTTTCATCCCGTTTCTTCATCAAAAACTGATTGTTTTTTTTTGAAATGAGGTAAACCAAAGTGAGCGGTTTAACTTCCGTTTTTTTTGCCTTTCGAGGTAAATGGGCCCAATATCCAGTAGAAAAAGAAGTACACCCCGATTGAAGTGGGCATGTTGAGCATTTAGGATTTTTGGGAGTACAAATTCCAGAACCTAAATCCATCATGGCGTTATTGAAATGAGATGGGTGCCGTACCACCCAGTCTTTCCATAATTCCTGGGTAAGCTCCATGGTTTTTGGACTTGGGAAAATATCCTCTAATCCGAAATAGCGGGAAGTAACTCTCCAAATGTTTCCGTCGGTGGCTACTTCGGGTTTAGAAAATGCAAAAGCTAGGATAGCACGTGCCGTGTAGGGACCAATTCCAGGAATTTTTATGAGTTGATGATAATGGTTTGGAAACGAACCTTGATGATTTGCAACAACGTATTTGGCTGCTTTATGAAGGTTTCTTGCACGAGAATAGTATCCGAGGCCCTGCCAAAGCTTTAATATTTCCTCTTCCGTGGCCTCCGACAAATGCTTAATCGTAGGAAAGGATTCTTTAAATCGAAAAAAATAAGAAAGACCTTGTTCTACCCGAGTTTGCTGTAAAATGATTTCAGAAAGAAAAACAGTGTAGGGATCAGGGTTTTCCCTCCAAGGAAGGGCTCGTCCTTCCAATTTATACCAATTTAAAAAATATTCGATCACGAAAAAAAAGTTGTTTGCAATGTTATGACCTATTTTTTTAAAAGTTGTTTTCTTTTTGAAGGAAAAAAAGTATCTTTGCAGTCCTTTGAAAACCCATCATTTTAAAATTTAAAACAGTGACTAAAGCAGACGTAATCAATCAGATTGCCGAGAAGACCGGAGTAGAGCGTATCGATGTTCAACAAGTAGTAGAATCCTTTTTCGAAGTGATTAAGGACAATATGGCACAAGGGGACAACGTGTATGTGCGTGGATTTGGTTCTTTTGTGGTGAAAAAGCGTGCCCAGAAAGTGGCTCGTAAAGTCATCAAAAAAGGACAAAAAGGAGAGCCTATGGTGATCCCAGCACATTATGTGCCCACTTTCAAGGCTTCAAAAATGTTCATTTCTCAAGTGAAGGGTTCCGTTAAAGCATGAATTTAAAGCTTGCGCTGGTTATTGGAGGGGTAGCGTTAGGAGGAATTCTTTTCTTTCTTCCCAAAACCCATGTTTCCAATGAAACGGCTCAAGAAGAAACCAAACATGCTGCTGAAGAATTGACTTATGATGAAGTTTACGTTCATCACTTCAGTTCCCTCGACAGTATTACAAAACAAAAACTTTCGGACATTGACCAGTTGATGGAAAAATCCGAAGGGGAACAACGAGATAGTTTGTTGTTCCAGAAAATAAAAATTTGGGAGCAGCAAAATGATTTGCTTATTACTGGAATTTTATTTTCGAAGCTTGCAAAAAGCGCCAACGATAACGGTCCTTATTTACTCGAGTCGGGAACGCGCTTTTTAGGGGCCATGGATAATGCGGTAGACTCGGCCGAAAGAAATTTCGCAGTTCAGTCGGCTTTAAAGACCTTAGAACTGGCAACCAAAGCTGATCCTGAAAATCTCGATTATCAGGCATCTTATGCGCAAGCTGTTGCCCTCACCGATCCAGCTCCGTTAAAGGGAGTTTCCATGTTGCGAGAGATCTTGAAAAAAGATCCCAAACATCAAAAAACATGGTACATCCTTGGAGTTTTGGCCATCCAATCCAACCAATTGGATAAAGCCAACGGCCGATTCTCGTTCCTCAATGAGAATTACCCGAATTTCCCCGATGCTTGGTACTACCGTGCTCAAGTATTGTATAGCCTTGGAAAAAGCGATAGCACGGTGATTTGTCTTCAAAAATTCAAATCACTAATCAACGATCCGATGCTGAAAAAGGAAGTTCAAAAACAAATTGAAGAAGTAAAAAGTAAAAGTTAAACACTAAAATTACCACTATGCCCTGCGGAAAAAAACGTAAGCGTCATAAGATCGCAACTCACAAGCGTAAGAAGCGTCTTAGAAAGAATCGCCACAAGAAAAAGAAATAATTTTTTCTAACCCTAGGATAAGGGCGAATTTCCATTCGCCCTATTTCTGTTTATGGCTATAAAATCACTTTACATACAAACCTCGAATAACTCGATGGAAATTGCTCTTTGTGAAAACAAAAAGCTGGTCGAGTTTACCCGTGATGCTGCCCAAAAAGGTCTGCATGTGGGAGATATTTGCCTGGGAAGAGTGAAGAAACTATCCACTTCCCTCAATGCGGCATTTGTTGATGTTGGTACTGAAAAAGATGGTTTTTTGCATTACCTTGACCTCGGTCCCCAATACAATTCTTATCGAAAATTTGTTCAAGATCGATTGCAGGGAAAACGTAATCATAGCACCCTCAAAAATTTTCAAATTCAATCGCCCATCGATAAAGGTGGAAAGATTGCCGATTTGATGAATCGTGGGGAGTTGGTGATGGTGCAAGTAGTAAAAGAACCTATCAGTTCTAAAGGACCTCGACTCACTTCCGAAATTTCCATTCCTGGACGATTCATGGTTTTGATGCCTTTCACCGATTCAGTTACGGTTTCTAAAAAAATTAAAGAACTCGAGGAACGAAAACGCATCAAACAAGCCGTTTTGGCCGTGAAACCCAAGAATTACGGTTTCATTCTCCGAACAGCTTCTGAAAATGCCAGTGTCGACGATATCCAAAATGAAGTGAATACCCTCCTAGAGAAATGGGAAAAAGCATTTGCTAATATCCACGTTTCCATGGCATCAAAGTGTATTTTGAAGGAGGAAGATCGTTCTATTGGAATGCTTCGTGATCTTTTGAACGACTCTTTTGAAGAAATTGTGGTGGATCAAGAAGCTCTTTTCCAAGAATTAAAAAAGTACGTCACCGGAATTTCTCCTGAACTTCAAAATATCATAAAACACTACCGAAAAAAGGATAAATCCTTGTTTGAAGTGTATGAGATCGACCGTCAGATTCGAAACTCTTTCGGCCGTTCCGTTACCTTCGTAGGTGGTGCTTACTTGGTGATTGATCATACGGAGGCCATGCACGTGGTCGACGTTAATTCGGGAAATCGAATTCGGAAGGAAGAAGATCAAGAGATGAATGTTTTGAACATCAATCTCGATGCCTGTGAGGAAGTTGCACGTCAGCTTCGCCTTCGCGATATGGGCGGTTTGATCATGATTGATTTTATCGACATGAAGCGCCCAACCCATCGAAAGATGGTTTTTGATAAAATGGAAGAACTGTTGAAGTTGGACCGAGCAACCTCTTCCATTACCCCCATCGGAAAATTCGGTGTGATGGAGTTAACCCGAGAACGCGTTCGCCCAGAAACCAACGTTGAAGTTACCGAAAGCTGTCCGTCTTGCAACGGTACGGGTACTATTCAATCCTCCATGAAGCTGATGGATGAATTAGAATTACATCTTAAGCAAATCTTTTTTGAGCAGAATGAAAAAATCATTCAACTTCGTGTGAACCCTTTCATTCATGCTTACCTCACCAAAGGAATCGTTTCCCAGCGATTGAAATGGTTTTTCAAATACGGCAAGTGGATTAAATTAGATTCTGACTCTAGTTTTTCGGTGAATCAATACCAGTTTCTAAACGCCTCTGGGGAATCCATGATCATGGATTAATCTACTCTAAAACTTCCCGGAATATTACCCCTTAACTTAGAAATAAACACCGTGTCATTTTCAGAATGACTGGATAACGGATTACGGTTAAAATCGATTGGATTGTTTCCAAAAAAATAACGGTGAATATCGTGTTTAATTCGAATTTTCTTAACGTTATTCGAAATGATGATGGGAGCGGTGGGCAGTTCAACCGTGGTTCGATTGTTGATTCCACCCAAGTGAAAAGAAAATCCTGATTCTTGAGCATTTCGGATAATCTTTCCTTCGGCTGCATGGAAAATATATCCGCCTAGCCACCCCCAATGCAATTGTCCGTAGGAAGGATCGAGTGGGTGGTACTGTGGCCAACGTTGTGGATCTCCGTGGTTTTCCAAAGAATCTAAACCAATTTGAAATCTCACATGGGTGTAAGTGCCATTCGGAATTTCTTTCAAATAAAAGGAGTCCACACCTAATTGAAGGTTAATCAACCCGTATTGTTGAGGAAATGAAATCCAATTTCCTTGTTGATTTTTTAATTCAAGGTTAGAAATGATGTACTTGAGGTTGGTGAATTTGAACGAAAATTGAAAACTGCTATCCGTTTGAAATCGTTGATCCAATCCATCAATGGAATCGTTCCAAAAGAAATGGGAAAATCTAAACAACATCCCATTGTTTTTGGGTCTTTGAAGATGGTTTGGGATTTTGGGCCAAAGTGTATTGGTTACTGGAATGTATGGGGTGTCATCTTTGCACGAAGCAGCAAATAAGACGATAAAAACTAGCAATATTCCACGCATTCTCAAATCTACAACTTTTTCTTTTTTGTTTTGATATTTTAAAAAAGATTGATATATTGCATCTTTGATTCGTAAATATGTTGTTGAATTTCAGGGTCTTGTTTTCATTTGCTTCGGCTTTGCTTGTTTTTTCTTGTTCTCAAACGCAAGAGGAAAAAACAATGTTGCCCAGGAATTTATCCCAGGTTGTTGAAAAAACCTTACGAGAAACCAATGAATGGGAAGATTCCACTCAACTAAAGAATTCCCATCGAGAAATTTCAACCATCTATGCCAACGGAATTAAAGCTTGTCGAGTAGGTTCCATAAGAAATGCACTCAGGTTGGGCGATTTGTGTTTTGAATTAGCTCAAAACTCAAGAGAGGATAGTGATTTTACCCTAGCTTACCATTTGATGGGTAAAGGAAGTACTTTGTCAAAAAATTATGAAAAGGCCAATGAGAGCTTTACCAAAGCGGTCGAATTTGCACAGAAATCTAAATTTGATTTGGTATTACCCTACATTTATTCAGATTTGGCCGAGCTTCAAATTTTTCTTCAAAAACCTGGAGATGGTTTGGAAATTTTGAAAAAAGTGGAACTTTCACCCGAGGTAAAGAAAAGTTTGCCCTTAAAAATCGCTTTGAATGAACTCCGTGCTACGGCATATTCAAGCTTAAATCAATACGGTTTAGCACGAAAAGATGCTATTTTGAATTTGGAATTGGCGCAAAAAAGTCAAAATTTAATCCATCTAGCCAAAGCTAAAAATCAACTTTGTGCCATTGAGATTCGAGAAGGAAATTTGGCCAAAGCAAATCAATGGCAGGAAGAGGCGGTTCAATTGGTTCAAAATACACCAGACATTAAAACAAAAGAGTCAACCTTTTTATTGGGGCTTCAATTAGCAAAGGTTC
>JAIYBD010000210.1 GCA_027488715.1 Bacteroidota bacterium
AAAGAAGGTGATCCTGCTCCTATATAAAATGACATTTGCCCTGAGATGTCAGTATTCGTTGTTTGAATCTCAGAAAAAAGAATTCTTCCATTCGGAATACTGTCAATTATTGAAAGGCGTAGAACAACAGTGGCATTTCTTATCGGTAAACCATTATTTCCTATTGCAATTGCTTGGTAATGAATTTTCTGAGGCTGTGTTGAAGCATATAAAGTAGTCAAAAGAAAAAGCGCAATTTGGAATATTTTCACGCCGGAACTGATTGATAAATCACCTAATTTGAAGAATTTCATAGCTTAATTTTTTACGTAGTAAATGACATGATAAAGTGGATCAAAAAAAATATCTAATGGCAGATAATTTCTTCCAAATTTAACAAAAAGCCCCGAATTTCTTCGAGGCTGTTTTTTTTGAATGCTTATCAGTTATCGCTGAATCATCATTTTTTCCATCTTGCGATGAACCTTGCCCTCAGAGTCTGTTGCGATAATCTCGAAATGGTACAATCCTTCTGCAACATCGTTGTAATACAAGGTTTGGTTTTCAACTTGACCAAATGATTGACGTTTTACCAAACGACCATCGGCAGCATAAACACTCACCAATACATCTTTAACTGGCGCACCGAATTGCAATTGGAATTCACCACGGCTTGGGTTCGGATAAATGTTCACCGTTACATCACCTACTACTCCTCGACATGCGGCAGTATTCAACGACAATGAGCCGGGTTGAGACCATCCGCATAAGGTAGTTTGAACCTGTGCTCCTAAAGATCCAGATACAAAAGAACCGTTGTTGGTAATAACTACACTGTTGGAGCTTTGACTAACGATGGATAATCCAGCTGGCAAGTTGAAGCGGTAACGAATCGCGCCAGGAACTACGGGTACTGTGTATGTAACTTGATCGCCTGGACAAATACTGTTCGAGCCGCTGATGATTGGTTTTGCCAACAAACTTACTGAAATTGATGAAGAAGGAGTATTTCCGCATGATGAAATTCCCACTACTGAAATGGAACCACTCGAAAAACTAGCGGCAAAGGTTACTTGAATGGATGTAGTACCCTGTCCAGAAACTAAAGTTGCATTTGATGGAAGCGTCCATTGATAAGAACTGCATCCAGCAATGGCTTGAATGCTGTAGGTTGCTTGAGTAGCTGTTCCACGAATGTTACATACCGAAGTTACCGACTGTGTGAAAGAAGGAACTGTGGTAATGGCTGATCTTTTAGGATAAATAGCTCTCGCTAAACCATTTCCGCATGCATTCATTGGCGTAGCACGAATTTGGCCAGAAGTGAAACCTAAAGGATAAGTAACTGAAATAACATTTCCTGTTGCGTTTCCAACAGCAGTAATTCCATTGGTTAATAACCAAGTGTAAGAGGTCGCATTGGGATCGGCAGGAACAGAATAAGTTAATGTATTCCCAGTTCCAATGACAGCACATGGATTCAAATCGCCGTTAATGGTGATTGGACGTGCTGGTACAGCAGTGAATTTATTGATTGCAATGGAATTTGAAGTAGCTTGACATCCATTACTATCGATGGTGGTAACTGAATAATTACCGGATGTTGTGGCAGAAATGGTAGCCATAGTATCACCGTTACTCCACGAATACGAAACTGCGGGTGTTGAAGAAATGGTTACATTAGAATTACATACCGTAGTAGCACCTGTTGCCGAAATAACCGGAACAATCGGTGTATTCACCAATACTCCAACGGGAATTGTTGTGCCGGTACATCCATTAGTGTCAGTACCAATAACAGAATAAACACCCGTTGTGTTAACCGTGATTGAAGATCCCGTACTTGAATTTGACCAAACATAGGAATTAGCTCCAGAAGCCGCAAGCGTTACGGAGCCTCCTTGACAAAACTCAATGGCACCGGAAGTTTGAACAGAAACCGTTGGGTTGGTATTTACCGTTACAATTTTTTCAGCTGAAGTGGTTGAATTCGACCCATCTGAAACTGTAACACGGTAAGTACCTGAATTTGATACCATCAAAAAAGTATCCGTAGCTCCAGAAATACTGTTGCCGTTGAGGGTCCATTGGTAAGAAAGACCTGTTCCAAAATTGGTGAACAAGCGAACACTATCTCCTTGACAGAAGGTTAGATTCCCTTGATTAAAGATGGGCGCTGCAATGGAATCTGTTTCATCCGGTTGAAGAAACCCTTGGCGTAGGGTAATTCCGTTGTTGGAGATGGTACCGATAACGGCTTCTCCAATGTTGGTGGTTAAGGTAATCCCACCATTGGTAAATGTTCCACCTGCTGAATTGATCACTTGTCTTTGAATGGATTGAGCCATTCCGAAAGTGCCCATGCATAGGAATGCAAAAATGAAAGGTAGCTTCTTCATAGAAGTTTTTTTTATTTGGTCAAATATATAAACTTTTCGTGAAAAAATGATTCGTTTCTAACCATTTTTTTCGTCTTTTTTTTATTAACGATGAGTGTTAATCTTATTTTATTGGTTCAAATCCCATAAACGAAGATTTTTCAGACTTGATTTCATTTTTCAAAAAATACTTATTGTCGAAAAATACTCCTTTGGGAGTAGGTTATCTGCCTTTCATCTCAAAAGAAATTTGTTGATGGGTAGATAGATAAACCTCTGCGATGCATTTCTTCTTAGTTAATTGTATCATTTTCGGCCCATTGTACAATGGCTCATTGGATGAAAAAAATGAAGTGGGTATTTCATTGAATTCTTGCTGAAACTCAATTTCGAACCTTCCGTTGCCCAAAGGCGTTACCGAGAATCCACGTCCGCTCACTACATTTCCATTTGCGTCGAAGCTGCCGTACACGCTTCTGCTGCCGTCGCCGGAGCGCAACGCATACATGGAAAAAGGCACTGCCACGAGTGAACTGCTGCCCAGTTGCATCCAGCTACCGCTGCCGGTGGTATCGATCTCGGTGCGCAAAGCGCGGGAGAGTCCGTCCCACCAGGAAATGTTGTCCAAGGATCCTGCGGCAACTGTTCCCGCCCCCACTTGGGTGGCGAAGTGCCCGCGAGCATCGGTGGTTACCGACTGCGTTTCAACGTAGTTGGTTGACGATGAATCGCTGATGGAGAAA
>JAIYBD010000238.1 GCA_027488715.1 Bacteroidota bacterium
AAAAATAAAAAAATGGTATGGGATCAACATCGATGCCGGCTTATTCATGTCGTACATCGGTTTAAATTCCTTTTATCAAGCCGAAAATTGGGAATATCAGGCATCATTTACATCCGACAATACTCCTTGGTTTTTCAACGGAGTTCGATTTCAGATTCATCCAACCAAACATTTGAAAATTGAGCCATGGATCATCAACGGTTGGCAGAGTTATGGAAAATTTAATCGAATGCCTGGGTTTGGAGGAAACATCACATGGGTACCCAATTCAAATTTAAAAATATTGACCAACAATTACATTGGAACTGATGCTGCCGGTATTCCTGATCGGAAAAGATTTCATTCCGATAACAGTATATTGTATCGTTACTTCAACAAGGATAACGCTAAAGGAATCAATAAAATGGCTTTTTCTTTTACTGGAGATTTCGGGTATGAAAAAGGAGGTGGCGTTAATGGATTTCGAAAGGGAGATAGCATCAATGGGCCTTCCCAGTACTTTTTAAGCTCCATGTTATATCACCGGATTTGGTTTTCAGACAACAAATTTGCCGTAACGGTTGGAGGTGGAGTCATGACCAACCCAGGAAGGTATTTGGTTCTCTATCCAACAGGTGAAGCAAGTCCACTTCCCGATCCCAATTCCCCAACGAAAACAGAAGGTGCCTTTCCATTTTCAGCTAATCCAGGTGATCCCTTCTCAGCATGGGATTGGAGTACTAACTTCGATTATATGCCGAGTCAAAGCTTTACTTTTCGTTTAGAATTTGTTCATAGGAACTCCAGCGTACCTTATTTTGCAGGAAGAGGTGGAGTTACATCTCAAACAGGCTACTCAACAACCCCATTAGATCCGAATTGGCGGCCAGATTTGGTTAAATCAGAAAGCCGAATCATTCTTGTGATGCTTTTCAGAATTTAAAAAAATAAAAAGGATTCATCATTTTTTCCTTTACCTGAATAAGCTAACCATTTCTTCAAATTACGCTCTTAAAGAACAATGATGATGATCCCCTCTAGGGCAATGTAATGGTTTCAATATTTCACCCCTTCCAAATATTCCAGGCCCATCTTCCTAATCCGAACATCATCAGAAGGCCGCCGATGGGCGTAATCGGACCAAGAAAAGAAACGGAGAAGCCTATTTTCGATTTGAAGGCTAACACAAAAATGGATCCCGAAAAACAAACCACCGAAGCGATCAATACCCGAAAAACACCCTTGGGCATGGCCAGTTTTTCCAAGGAACCTATCATCAAAATAATGCCCATCAACTGCAAATAATCAACCCCCGTTCGGAACGATTCCACCGAAGGCATCGGCAGGATTTTCGGAAGCGAGTGAGCCGCAGTTGCTCCTAAAACAACGGAAAGAAAAACCATGAAAATTCCGGTAATGAGTCTGCTTTTTACCATAGGATGGGTTTTAAACTGTTTTGAACTAAAAATTCGTTGGCTTTGGAGAAATGTCCGCAACCCATGAATCCGCGGTAGGCCGACAGTGGCGAAGGATGCGGCGCCTCTAAAATCAAGTGTTTCTGTCGGTCAATCATAGGCGCCTTGGAACGGGCAAACGACCCCCAAAGCATAAAAACAACGGGAGAATCCAACGAATTTACCGCAGAGATGGCGGCATCGGTAAACGACTCCCACCCTTGGTTGCGGTGAGATGCCGCCTGATCTTTTTCAACGGTGAGAATGGCGTTCAAAAGCAACACTCCCTGCTCGGCCCACCGCATTAAATTTCCGGATTTTGGAATGATAATCCCTAAATCCCGATGAATCTCTTTGTAAATATTTTGAAGCGATGGAGGAATGGCCACCCCATCTTTTACCGAAAAACTCAATCCGTGCGCTTCCCCGTCGCCATGGTACGGATCCTGACCCAAAATCACAACGCTCACGTTGGGAAGAGGCGTAGCATTGAAGGCTTGAAAAATCTCCGGACCCGGCGGAAAAATCACTTTTCCCTTTTTCTTTTCGTGCGTCAAAAAATGTTTAAGATGCAAAAAAGAAGGATCCTGGAACGCCTCTTTTAAGGCTTCCAACCACGAAGCTTCGATTTGTGGTTGTGGGGCTGACATGGTTTAAAAAGGTGCAGGACCTCCGAATTTAGGACCATCATCGTCGGTAGGCGGCGAGAATTTCGGACCGCCCTCGGCGGGTTTGCTGCCAAAGCCGCCCTCTTCCATCTGATTCATTTTCGATCCCAACGTTATCGTTTGTCCAAAGGTACCAAAGGTTTCCAGATTGGTAAACTTGGCATATTGTCCAATAAAGCGAAGATCAACGTCACCTGTCGCTCCGTTACGATGTTTCTCAATCAAGATTTTCCCAACGCCTCTCAAATTCGAGCCATCCGTTCCTTCTGTAATTCCATAATATTCAGGTCGATAAATGAACATAACAATATCGGCATCTTGCTCAATGGAGCCCGATTCACGCAAGTCGCTCAACATGGGGCGCTTGTCTCCGCCTCGGCTTTCTACGTTACGACTCAACTGAGAAAGTGCGAGAACGGGAATATCCAATTCCTTGGCCAGGCCTTTCAAACCGCGGGAAATGGAGGCAATTTCTTGTTCACGATTTCCTTTCGAATCACCGGAAGGCGAGCCACCCGACATGAGTTGAAGGTAATCGATGATGATCATTTCGATTTGGTGTTGGGATTTCAATCGGCGAGCGGCGGCGCGCAACTGAAACATATTGAGGGAAGGGGTATCGTCGATGTAAATGGGAGCGTCGGCCAACTTCCCGATTCGGGCGTTGAGTTGCTTCCATTCGTATTCTTCGAGGGTTCCTTTTTTCAATTTTTCACCAGGAATTTCGGCTTCGCCGGAAATCAAACGATTCACCAATTCCACAGCTCCCATCTCTAAAGAAAAAACAGCAACCGGCTTTTTAAAATCAACTGCAACGTTTCGAGCAAGGGAAAGCACGAATGCCGTTTTCCCCATGGCTGGACGAGCGGCGATGATGTTCAATGTTCCGCGCTGAAATCCAGCCGTCATTTGATCCAACTTCACGAATCCGGTAGGAATTCCCGAAATACCGCCTTCGTTTTCCCTGGTTTTTTGAATTTGCTCGATGGCTTTTTTCAAAAGTCCGGTCATGCCCACACTTCCTTTTCGAATGTTGCGCTCTACCAAATTAAAAATTTTCGATTCTGCCGTATCCAACAAATCCAATACGTCGTTGGAATCTTCGTAAGCATCGCGTTGAATTTCGCCAGCCAACCGAATCAATTCCCGCTGAAGGAACTTTTCAATCACCACTTTAGCGTAGTAAGAAGCATTCACACCGGAAGAAACACGGTTGGATAATTCAGAAATGGCGAAGGCACCACCCGCTTTTTCCAAATTCCCGTCCTTCCGCAGCTGATCGACCACCGTAATGATGTCGACAGGATTGCCGGTATTGAACAAACTGACCATGGCAGCGTACACCATTTGGTGGGCGTCTTTGTAAAAATGTTCGGGTAAGAGCGACTCGATTACGGCACTCACGGCATCTTTATCGAGCAGCATAGAGCCAAGCAGAACCTCTTCTACATCAAGGGCTTGAGGTGGCAATTTTCCTAATTCGGCAGACAAAACCGACTGCAGGACTTCTTGGTTTTTTCGGGTACGGGTGTTGCGTTGCATAACTTTCAGACTACAAACCTAAAAAGGCTAACCCACAAGTTATCAACAAAAAAAGCGATGTGGAAAAGATTATTCTTTGCGCTCGTAGCAGCCCACGGTGGGCAAGACCAAATCACGGTCAACGTCATCCAAATCCTTTAAAACACCTTGGGCACTTCCGTAACGGTAGCACGGACTTAAAGTATCAATTCGATAATCGGTAGAAGATTTGAATCGGGGATTTTCGTTCAATTTATTCGTAGTGGCGTTGAGATATCCTTTGGTGACCCAATTGGGTGTAATTGCTGTATTGGTTTTGATGATGCAGCGCTCAAACGTAGTTGAAAATCCTTTACTGCCAGCGCTGTCCAAGTCCAACTCATCGTTTAAATTCCCCCAAATGATGCAGTTTTTAAAGGTTGCCGACAATGCCGTATTCACGGATGTTCCCGAAGGATGATTCACATTGTTCAAGGTAACAGCAGCGTCTTTTCGGCCAAACTGCTGATCACTGTTTCCGATGGTGCAATGCACAAGCTCATAATTTCCACCCAATGCTCCGTAAACATTGTATTTTCCGCAATCGGCTACTAAACAATTTTCGGCCTTGATCCGGGCGGAAAGCCCTAAAATACCTACGTACAACTGATTCGAAATGCGGGTATTTTTCACCACCAAGTTATCTCGACCTACCACGAAACTATCGCACTGAATTCCAATGCTTCCGTTTCTGATATCGGCGAAATTGATAAAATTTCCAACGCTTTCTTTGTAGAAATGAATGCCTTGATAAGCACCGGTAAAACTAGCGTAAGGGGCATCCAATCGATCGCCTCGGAAAGTGACCGGTTTTGATTTTGACCCCAACACCTGCAAATTTCCGGCAACCGCCAATTGAGCGTTTTTGCCCATGAAAACCCTTGTACCTTCCCGAAGGGTTAACGTGCAATTGGGTGCTACATAGGCATAATCCACAATCACATAGGGCTTTTGATCGGTCCATACCTCTCCGCATGGAACCTGATCTTGGTAAAGGTAAATGGCATCTTGGCCGTAGGCAACCAACTGGATTTTGGTCTCTTTATTTCCGCGTTTGAAAACAATGGAATCGGTCACCAACAAAGGCGCATTGGCGCCATTCGGATCCAGGGTAACTTCGGCGAAAACGTACATGCTATCGCCAGCGGCCAATTCAACATCAGCAACTTCGTTCACCGGCTGTCCGTTGATGTTTAATCGGTAAGGCGATTTGCCGGTGTATCGTTTTCCGGCCAAGAAAATTTCATCGATCACGATGGGCCCAGAGTGAGGATTATAAATTTTCAACCATTCGGTGGCCGAACCGCGGG
>JAIYBD010000272.1 GCA_027488715.1 Bacteroidota bacterium
AAAACAAACATCCGATTGGGCGGGCAAAGCAGCTATTCCCCGAATCATTTGTTCGCAATTGTCTATCGCTCCCAAAGAACCCGTATAAACAATAATTTTTTTCCCTTGGTACTTTTCAGGAAGAACAAATGATGTTTTTTGTTGAAATAGCGCCACATCACTGGCATTGGGAATGGTTCTGACATCCAAAGACGGAAAGCGTTTTTGAATATTTTGAGTCATTCCATCGGAACAAGTCACCACAAAATCCGATGCTTTATAAAACGTTTTTTCACTGAATAATGCTATTTTTTTCAGGAAATTATTTCGAATCATGCCCAACTCGATGGCTCCAGAGGGCCATAAATCACGCACTTCGAAAATGAGTTTTTTTCGACGAATCCATTTCGCTACCAATCCGGGAAGACCGATGGTAATGGGCCCCGAAGACGTAATGGCCAAATCGTATTTTTCTACCAAAGCATACCACAAGGAAAAAAATGAAAAACCGAGGAAAGTGTACAAACGCTTCCAAATGGGATGTTTATTGGATTGAGGCAAATTGATAATTTTCACCTGAATACCGTCGAAATTTTGAGTGTCAAAAAATTTCTGAGCGGCAATGTCGGATTTGTCGTAAGGACTAGTAATCACGGTAACGGAAGCACCTTGTTCGACCCACCTTCGACACATTTCATAAACTCGGGTACTCCAACCACCTTTGGGTGTGCCGAAATATTGGTAGAAAACAATAATTTTCACGATACTGGATTTTTGATGGCCGTTTCAAACAAGCGTTTCCATTGGTATTTCACGACTTCCCAATCCCAGGATTCTACGGTTTTTCTTCCGTTTTCGGAGAGTTTTGACGACAATTCGGGATTTTTAAGAAGGGATAAAATGGCTTCAGCTCCTGCCTGAGGATCTTGAGGCGGGTAGAGTAAGCCATTATCACCAGACTCGATGATGAATGGCACTCCTCCCACGTTGGTGGAAACAACGGGCAATCCAAGTGCCATGGCCTCCATCACCGAAATGGGCGTGTTATCGATGTTGGTGGTACTTAAAAAAATAGAAAAGTCTTTGGAATACGTTCTCCATTCGAGTTTCGATTTCCCGCCTGTGGTCCATGCCGAATCTTCCAATCCCAACGATTTTGCATAGGCGTTGAACTCACCTAAGCTACCATCTTTATCCGGGCCAACCATGGCCAAGGTCGCTTGAGGAAATTCTTTTTTCACCAATTTCAAAATATCCAGCGCCATCAATGGATTGTAAACCCGATTCATAGATCTCACCCACAAAATTTTAGGCTGAGGCTGGAATCGATGCTGAAACTCATATTCACCAACTGGAATATTGTTTGGGATCATTTGAAAGGCATAGCCTTTTTCTTCAAAAGTCGATTTCAAAAAATTACTCACACCAATATTCATGGCAGAATTTTTAAAAACCTGATCACAAAGTTTTGGAGAATTTAAAATTCGTTCTTTCAAATTTCCACCTCGAAGGATAGGGAAATACGGAATTTGAAAGAAATGGCAAAGCCTCGCGACCAACCATGCAAAAAAGAAAGCTTTGGAACTGTACGTATCGATCAAAACGATTTGCGCCCATTTCCGAAAACGAAAAATGGTAAACGCCATGTCTAACCAACGAAGAAATTGGTTTTTCACCGAAGATGAATACCTCATTTCACAGCCAATATCTTTCAATTGAACACCTAAAGTTTCAATGGAAGTTGGGTTAATTCCTCCTGTTTTACTTAGCTTGTTACCAATATAAATCACTCGCATCAACACAAAAATACCCATAAAATGAAAGCATGGAGAAAAATTATTACAAACAAATGTACTTTTGTATTCCATGATTATTACGGCCATCGTCCCTTGTTACCAAGAAAAAAGAACCATCGACAAGGTTCTTTTTCAAATGAGCAATCAGGAATGCCATGAATTTGATTTGGAAATCTTGGTCGTTGATGGCGGTTCTACAGACGGAACCTTGGAAATCATTGAAGGATGGGAAAAGAAAGATAACCGAATTAGGCTCATTTCCAATCCACTAAAAACAGCCAATCATGCTTTCAATTTAGGCATTGAATACTCCAAGGGAAGTCATTTTGCTTTGATTAACGCCCATACCTACTACCCCACCGATTACCTGAAAATACTTTGGGAAGCGATGCAAGCCACCGGAGCCGTAGGTGTTTCCGGCCGTGTTCTTCCCGTGCTCGAAGCAACCGACTGGGAAAGTCGATTGGTGTATTGCATTTCTACCTCTGAATTTGGTGTATCATCCCAAAGTTACCGCATCGGAAAAAGCGGATTTACCGACTCGGTTAGCTTACCGCTTTTCGAAAAAAAAGCCGTAATTGCTGTTGGAGGCTACCACCCAGAGTTGGTTCGGAATCAGGATAACGATATGAATTACAAATTGGTAGAAGCCGGACACAAACTATATGTAACATCAGAAACATCAGCCTCTTATCACCCTCCAAGATCCTACAAAAAACTTTTGAAGTATGCGCTTAAATCGGGCGTTTGGAATACAAAAACGCTCATGATGAAAATCCCCTGCATGAAGTGGTATCATTTTTTTCCTGGGCTGTTTTTCGCAGGGGAAATCATCGGCGGAATCTGCTTCGGTCTTTCCTCTTTTCACACGATTTTCCCCATCCTTGGTTTCATTTGGGCCCTTGCCAATGGATTGTATTTTGGGATGGCCGTGTTTTTCAGTTTCACTCATCCAAAAGGCCAAGGCATCATTCGCTTTTTGCTCCCATTTGGATTTTTCTTTTTTCACCTCGCTTACGGATTGGGGAACATCCTTGGACTAGCTTACCAAAGAAGAAATCCTAATTTTTAGACACTTTCCCAATTTGAAAATCTTTTTCCACACATTCAAGGAAAATCGTTGAAAAGTTGGGCAAAAAGAGGGTGAAATTGATTTTAATTCATTCCAATTCCTCGAAAGTATTTTCTACATTTGGGAACGAAACGGTAGGAATGGAACATTGCCTATCTTTGATTTAACGATGAATTACCGCCCACGACTGAGTTTGATTTTAAAGGGCTTGACCGAAATTACCGATCAGGCTGAAAAGCTATCCGAATTATCCTTGGCGGTTTCAGAAACCATGGGTTTTGTTCAAATTGAGGTACATGATGACCTCATCCCTTCAGAACAACATACCCTTCAATTCCAAAAGGAGTTATTTTTCGCCGATGTAGCCAAACTTTCTCCACAACTTTACTGCTTAGAATTTGATTTCGAAGAAAATGCATTGGTTTTTAATTCATCCCTCGCCAAAATGGCCGGGTCCAAGTTAAACTCCCTGTCTTTCACTTTTGGCAGTTTTCAAAATTCCATTTCATCCAAAGACCGCCCCAAAATCGTTACCGAATTGGTCAAAAACTTTGGAAAAAAAGAGGCTTTCAACATCCCACTTTCCTTGGTAACCGGGAAAAAAGAATCTTCATGGAAATTGAGGTTCCAATACCTTTTCCTTTACGATGAACCGGTTCGATTGATCGGAGCCCTCATTCCAGAAAAACAGAAAATTGAAGATCACTCCATTTTTCAATCCATCTTTGATTCTGCTCCTCAACCTACCCTATTCATCAATCAAAACGGGTTGATTCAAGCGCACAATCAAAAGGCCAAACCCTTTTTTCAACGGGTTTTTGACCAGGACTTGGAAATCAATAAACCCATCACTCAATATTTGAAGGGTGAATTGTACGGAATGTTCGATTCCATCATCCAACAAACCTTACAAGGGGAATCCATCAAACAATCCTACCACCTCAAAAGCATTCGCGGCACCCACCGATGGATCGAAGTGAATACCTTCCCCATCTTCCAAAAAAGCAATCTTTCCTTTGAAGGCATCGTTGTTCAGTTTTCGGATATCACCTCCGAAAAGTCCAAATCTGAAACGGCCGATCAATCTACCCAAAAACTAAGTCTTGCCCTCGGCCTAACAGGATCGGGTGTTTGGGAATACGACCTTGAAAATAATCGTTTCTGGTGGTCAAAAGAGCACAATCACTTGTTCGGTTTACCCGAATCCATGGAACCATCCGAGTCTAATTTCCTGGCAAGCATTTTCTCCGATGATCGAAATGCTTTCACTAAAGCTCTTTACCATTCCATTCAAACCAAATCTGAACTCGATCAGCAATTCAGAATCGAACATGCCAACCAAGGAATCCGCTGGATTCATTGCAAAGGCTTGTTCCACTTCGATCATGCTGCAGAAACCCATAAACTCATCGCCATCGAAACCGATGTCACCGATCAGTTGGAACAAGAAAAACGCATTGAAAAAGCTGAAAGAACGCTCAACGACCTCATCAAGGTTGTTCCGGTTGGAATTTTCAAAACCAATTTGGAAGGATTGTGCAATTTCTTAAATGACCAAGGTGAAAAAGTAATCGGCGTTTCCAAAAATGAAGCCGAAGGATTCGGTTGGACGAAAAACTTGGATGAAAAAGACCGGATTCGATTTTTCTCTCGTTGGCAACAACTGATTTCAGGTGACGATCAACACGAGGTTATTGAAGATAATCTTGCGTTTTCCACAAATGGTGAAACACATCAAGTTATGGTTCACCTGAAAGTAGAACGCGACGTGGCGGGCGAACCCGTGGGATTCGTGGGCACCCTAACCGATGTGAGCCCCATCATTCAAAACGAAAAGAAAATCAAACGTTTGAATGAAATCCTCGTTACCCAATACAACAAACTCCGCAAATACGCCCACATCAATTCCCATGATTTGCGTGGTCCACTCACCACCATCATGTCCATTCTCAATGTCCTTCGTTCCGGCGACACCAAATTGGATCGAGAGTATTTGGATGCGCTCCTCAAATCATCCGACAAGATGGATTCGGTCATCAAAGAATTGAATGAATTATTGAAAGATGTTGAATTTGAAGATGTGGTTGGCGAAAACTACGAGATTACCCAATCGCTCAACGTGATGTTGATTGATGACGATCCTTTTCAAAATCTGATCAACAGTAAGGTCGTTTCCAATCAGAATTCCAACATCGTGGTTCACGATTTCAATGAAGCGCACCGAGCGTTGGAATTGCTCATCAATAAAACCATGGAACCCGATTTTATTCTTCTCGATTTATCCATGCCCATCATGAACGGCTGGGAGTTTTTAGAAGAAATGGAACGCAATCAATTGGATATTCAGGTTCATATCTTAACGTCTTCCATCAATCCCAATGATTTTGTAAGAGCCAAGTCATTCAAAAATGTCAAAGGGTTTTTATCCAAACCTTTGAAAGCTGAATTGGTTGACGCCATACTTTCCCGATACATTCCACTTCGTTAACCTAGTTTTTTAGGATTGTTCCAAACGGCCGAGTTGCCGCGAAGGACATACTGAAAAAAACCGAGAAACATCGCGGCATTCATCCAAAAAAAATGGGCTGGATATCGAAATAATCCAACCTTGATTTCATTTTTCCTGAATAGCCAATCCAAAAGCAATACCCCTCCAACTGCCAACAACCCCACCATGGCCAACCATGGAAAAAGAATGAAGAATCCAAGAATCGCCATGATCATCAAAAACGGACCAAACCACCTTAATACCTTATAGCTAAAAAAGTGGTAGCCGACTCTTCCCTTCCAAGGCCATGACATGGAACGAAAGATAAAATAAGCCATGAAATTGCCCGACCCAATTCGTTTTTTTCGTCGGAATTGCAAGATTGGATCGCCGCTAACATACAAATCTGAAATGGATTTTTCAGCAAATACGGTGCGAAAGCCTTTGCGCAATACCGACATAAATAAGAAAAAATCATCGACAATGATGCCATAAGGTACCGTTTCGTACAAATCTTTTCGAATGGCGAAAATGGATCCAATAGCGCCAATAACAGTCCCCTGTTTACTCTGACGCATTTTTATGGCCATCTCAATGCGATTAAAAAAGCTCTCCTGTTGCAAGGCATCGGTACGATCCAAAGCGATGGAACTGAAGTTGCCTTGCACCCCACCAATCGTTGGATCCTGAAATGGAGCAACCAATCGAGAAATGGTTTCAGTTCGAAACAAGGTATCGGCATCGGTAAAAACAATGATTTCACCCGTAACCCTTGTCAACAAATCTTCCATCACAACGGCTTTGCCCCTGCGTGTTTCAAACGGAAAAAATTGAATATTTGAAAATTCCTGCGTAAACCTCTCGATGATTTCGTTGGTACCATCATCCGAACAATCTGAACCAATGATGAATTGCAATTTTTCAACGGGATAGTTGCTGTTGACCATGGACCGCATTTTTTGTTCAATGATGTCCTTTTCATTAAACACCGCCAATAAAACGGTTACATGAGGTTGGAAATTGGAGGAATAATTAGGAAAAGATTTTGGTCGAAGTAATTGGGAAAGTGGGTAAAACAGGTACGTATGAAGCAAAAGAAAAACAGGAATGATGGTTAAGGTTAATCCCAACCATTCTATTGTTCCGAATTCAAAACTTGCATCCACTTCTCAAAGATAACTCGGTTATCGAAGTGTTGAAGAACAAATTCCCGACCTTTTTGAGACAAATCGCTGGAAATGGTTGGATTTGAAAGGATCTTATTAGCAACTTCCATCCATTCCTCCAACAGATTGGCTTCGAGCAATTGCTGCTGATGAATTAAGCCCAAACCCTCGGCCCCCACGGTTGTACTGATGCAAGGCATTCCCATGGCCAATGCCTCAATGAGTTTAATTCGAACACCACTTCCCGACCAAAGGGGAACGATTAAAAAGCCATGTTTTGAGAAATAGTCTTTAACCGATTCGACTTCTCCAACGAATTGAACTCCCGAAATTTCACGACTTTTCCATACTTCGGGCATTCGTCGGCCCGCAACCGAAAGCGTTAAGGCAGGATGTGCTTGTTTCAATGCGGGCCAAAGGTGTTCTAAAAAATACTCCAACCCCTGAATATTCGGCATCCATTCTAAAGAGGCTAAAAAACACCATTTTTCAGAACTGGAAAATTTCACTGGTTCGTATTGCTGCAAGGGAATCCCGGCCTCCAACACATGTTGCGGGGTGGTGGAGTGTTGTTGAAACCAACCGGCATCGACGGTAGAAATGGGTAAAATCCAATCTACCCTTTGAGCCATTTGTGCCTCTTCTCTTGCAATCTTTGGCCACTGTCTGTTCAAATACCATTTCTTGAGCGGATTGGTGGCCTCTTCGGCCAATCGTTTCCAAATCAGATGTTCCACATTGTGCGCTCGAAAGGCCAACTTAGCCTTCGATTTTTCCCGAATTTCATCGAGGTAGTACAACCAAAAAGGACCATCTAAATGAATCAAACCGTATTGCGTTTCTTCCAGTATTTGTCCAATTTTCTTACGCAATTGATCATCCTGTAAACGAATCGCGTGGTACGATTGGGAAGAAAATATAGAAGTGAACGCACCCCAAATGCTGGGTTGGTGATGAACATCCACCACCGTCACTTGGACGTCAGGTATGGTTTTCAAGAAAGAATCGATCTCCTGATCTGAAATCCAATGTTTGGGAGTGCGAATAGCCAACAAATGAACTTCATTCCCTGTTTCCGCATATCCCTCCATGATTCGCAAAAGGCCCAAAGCGCCCCCGTCTTTCGGGGGAAATGGTAGCCGATACGCCAATTGAAGTACCTTCATCTCTTCCTTTTAAAAATCGATAATATTCCTCCCGTATCGGTATTGGCACGAACCATCAAGATCAATCCAACGGGAAGTAGTAGAAAAGTGGCCAACCACATCCCTTGCCAAGGAGCTAATTTCCCTGATTCGGCCATCTTTTCACCGATCATGGACGTGACGTGGTACACTAAAAAGAAGAAAATCGAAAAAAGCATGGGCAACCCAAATCCACCTTTTTTGATAATGGCCCCCAACGGTGCTCCAATTAAAAACAAAACCAAGCAGGCCACCGAAAGAGTGAATTTTTTATGTCGTTCTACCAGATGAGCTGAAATGTTATTCTGCTGATACTCCATATCCCGAATTAACATGGAAGTATACGATTTTACCGATGAAACTCCATTTTTCGCATCTTGCAACACCAAATTTTGAAAAGAATCTGGAATCATGGTCTTCCAATCAAACGTGCCAGCAGGTGTAACCTTCGCTTGGCTGATATTCGAGTCGGCCAATAAGCCGTAGTATTTATTTTGGAATCCAGCGACTTCCGCAATGCGGTTTTTTCTTTGAAGTTTTAATGAATCGATGTTCGTTGAAAGTTGTTGCACCGTGAGCATGGTGTACACATCCTTGAAGGTACTTTCCTGAGTTCTAGAAAATCGGAAAGCAGAAAGATCAAAACCAACCTGCTGCTCCTTAAACTCCATTTTCATGGCCGGAAGAACAGCGGTTTCACCCGCTTTGGGTTGAATTTCTTGGTAAACGTACCCATCGTACAATCGCAAAACGAGGTAATGATTGTTGGCAACACTTTCCATTACCCCCTTTTTCGCATACACATATTTGGTGTTGCCCCTTCGTTCCGAGTGATCGTAAATGGTAATTTGCCTCAAAGTTTTTCCATCATCATCTTTTTTCCCTACATGAATGGAATAACCATCAATTCCGTTGTAGTAAACCCCCGCCTGAATACTCAATGCTGGCCGTTGCTCCCGGATATCGTACAATAGGGTTTGAAATTTCAGATTAACAACGGCAAGGATGTTATTGGAGAAGAAAAAAGCGAAAACAACCCAAATCAAGGTTAAAACAGTGAGTGGCCGCATAAATCGCCACAACGAGACCCCTCCAGATTTGATGGCGGTTAATTCAAAAAACTCACCCAAATTTCCGAACGTCATTAATGTCGCCAGTAAAATGGCTAACGGCAAGGCCATGGGAACAAAGGATACCGAAGCCAAAGACATTAACTTAAGAATGAGAAAAGTATCGAATCCTTTGCCAACCAAATCATCGACGTATTTCCAAAGAAATTGAAGGACCAGAATAAACTCTACCACAAAAAATGTGGCAAAAAAGGGAGCTACGTATGCTTTAAGCAAAAACCGATGGAGAACTTTGGGCTTCAAAACGGCTGCAAAGATACGTTTTTATGCTCCAACTGCGCGGTGCAGCCGTTGAATCGATGTATCCCAAAGAAGTTTTAAATCCTCTTCTTCACCCTGTTCACAAAAATCGGTAATCAATAACTCAATTTCATCGGTAATCGCATCCACCACAATTTGCAATTGAATGTACTCTTCATCATCGTGATAATCCATTTCAAACTTTACTGATGCGTTGATTTTCTTTTCTACCAATCGTCCTTCCACCACTTCTCCATTCCAATTAAAAGTCCAGGAATCTCCGTGTTGTTCAACTTTATCAGCAAACCATTGACTTAGAAAAACCGGATCGGTTAAATAAGTATACAGCAAGGCAGGCTTGCATCTAACTGGGTATTCAATTTGAGTTTTTACGGTTGCCATCGTTTGGGTCTGTTAAAGAATCTGTTCCAACGGCAAATTATTGAAATTTCCCGAAGACATCAAGAGTAAAGCCGAATTTTCTTGATTTCTTTTCTTTAAATTTTCAAAAAGCTCTTGAGAATCGGTAAAAACCCGAATTTGAGCATGATTGAACTCACGAACTACCTGTTCTGTGGGAAAGAAAGGTAATTTTTTCAACTCCAATTGTGTAGGATTGTAATACACCCAAGCTTGATCAGCGGCCTGCATGGAATCTTTATATTGGGGCAGGAATGCCGAATTCAAGGAGCTGTAAGTAAACAACTCAAATACTGCTAACATTTCACGCTTTGGATATTGCAAACGAACGGCATCAACCGTCGCTTTCAATTTGGAAGGACTGTGTGCAAAATCGCGATAAACGACCTCTTTCGATGTATTTTTCCAACATTCCATTCGTTTTGCAGCGCCTTTAAATGTTGAAATTCCATCGTAAAATTCATCATCGGTTAATCCGATCTGCTTGCATAACAAGTAAGCGCCTTTGATATTTTTGAAGTTATGTTCACCAAAAACCTCAATCGGAATTTCACGACCATTCTCGGTGATTAAAAAACAATGTTCATCGGCTACTCGATAGGAATGAGCTGAATACCCCACATGAACACCTGGCAACCCATCTTCCTTCATTAAGGTCTTTAGTGCCTCGTCCGATTCATCATATACCAAATATCCGTTGTTCAGCATGGAATTCGAAAAATCTCGAAAAGCCTGAACATAACTCTCCCATGTAGGAAACACATTCATATGATCCCAGGCAATACCTGAAATCAAAGCGAAATGCGGATGATACCATAAAAATTTCGGACGTGGATC
>JAIYBD010000001.1 GCA_027488715.1 Bacteroidota bacterium
CCGATAAAGTGCATCGGGAAGAACACCATGGAAGCCGAGGCCAAGGTCAACCAAAAGTGCAAATAATCCAAACGAGCATTCATCACGCGACCAAACATACGGGGGAACCAGTGGTAAACCCCGGCCAACATCCCAAAGATGGAAGCAGCTCCCATCACCAAGTGGAAGTGAGCAACGACGAAATACGTATCGTGCAAGTTGATGTCCAACGCTGCGTTACCTAACCAAATTCCAGTTAAACCACCTGAGATGAACATGGAAACAAGACCGATAGCGAACAACATCGCAGGAGTCATAACGATAGAACCTTTCCAAAGTGTGGCCAAGTAGTTGAAGGTTTTTACCGCCGATGGAACCGCAATCACCAAAGTAAGAATCATGAATACGTTTCCAAGGAATGGATTCATACCGGTCATAAACATATGGTGACCCCAAACAATGAACGAAAGAACCGAAATACCCAACAAAGAACCGATCATCGCACGATAACCGAAAATGGGTTTACGAGAATTCGTAGCAATAACTTCAGAAGTTAAACCCAACGCTGGCATCAAAATGATGTATACTTCAGGGTGACCTAAGAACCAGAACAAGTGTTGGTAAAGGATAGCTGATCCACCGGTTTGTGCCAATGGAGCACCAGCAATATAAATTTCATTCAAGTAGAACGACGTATGAAACAAACGGTCGAATGTTAACAAAACCGCAGCCGACAACAACACTGGGAATGAAAGTACGCCAAGAATAGCCGTACACAAAAATGCCCAAATGGTAAGCGGCATACGGGTCATTTTCATACCCACAGTACGCATGTTCAAAATAGTCGCAATGTAATTCAAAGAACCCATCAAAGAAGAAGCAATGAAAAGGGTCATGGACAACAACCAAAGGGTCATTCCAAGGCCAGAGCCTGACATGGCCTGAGGAAGTGCAGAGAGAGGTGGATAAACGGTCCAACCGCCGGATGCGGGTCCTGTTTCAACAAAAACCGAAGTTAACATCAAAATGGTTGAAGCGAAAAACAACCAATAAGACAACATGTTGATGAATGGTGATGCCATATCACGAGCACCCAACTGCAAGGGGATGAGCAAGTTCGAGAACGTACCGCTCAAACCTGCCGTTAATACGAAGAATACCATGATGGTTCCGTGAATGGTAACCAATCCCATGTAAAATTCTGGACTCAATTTTCCACCTTTACCCCATTTACCGAGTAAAGTTTCCATCCAAGGATAAGTACCTTCTGGCCAACCCAATTGAATTCGGAAAATAACCGACATCAACATGCCGACGAAAGCCATGAGAATCCCTGTAATCAGGAATTGTTTGGCGATCATCTTGTGATCCATTGAAAATACGTACTTACTCAAAAAGGTCTCGTGGTGATGACCGTGATCGTCGTGACCGTGTCCGGCGTGATGATCGTGATGTGCAGTTGCAGCGTGTGCCATATCTCCGTGTTTTTTCTTTATTATTTTAACAACTGTGCCATTCCACTGTTTGCAGCAGAATCAACTTTATTTTGAATTTTTGTAAAATAAGCCTTGGTCTTCTCTTTGTACCAACGATCATATTCTTCAGGCTCAACGACTTTTACTCGACGTTTCATGTTGTAGTGGGAGGCTCCACAAATTTTATTACACAAAAGAATGTAATCGAATTTAGGATCTCCGGTCTTCAAACGCATTTCATCCGTGGTGATGGTGGGCGTAAACATAAACTGAGTTGGCATACCAGGAACCGCGTTCATTTGAACACGGAAGTGAGGCATGTAGGCCGAGTGAATGACGTCCTGAGCGCGAATTTTCAAAAGAACTGGGCGACCTTTTGGCAACCACATTTCATCAGCCATGCGATCATCCAAGGCATTCTTATCTTTGGTATCAAGTCCCATGAAGTTAGTTCCTTTTTCGTAACCTTCCACTTCAAACTCTTTGTTGATCAACATATAATTGGCTTTACCCAAGGAGTTGTCTTCTCCAGCGTAGCGAATATTCCAACCGAACTGATAAGCATATACTTCAACATTCAAGGCTTTCTTTTCATCGGCCTCATCGGTAAACATGACCTGAGTCCAAACTTTTGCACCGTAAAGTACCAAAGCCGTTAAAACAATAGCAGGAATTAACGTCCAGAAAAACTCCAAGCGGTGATTATCGGCATAGTGAAGTGCTTTTTTACCTTCTTGTTTCCGGTACTTGTAGGAGAAGATAAACAACATGGCTTGCGTAACAATGAACACAAAGAAAGTCAAGGCAAATGTGATCATCAACATGCGATCCACCAAAACTCCGTGCTCCGATGCAGCCTCTGGCAACAAATGACGGGTGTAATTAGCAAATTGAACGTAAATCCAGAAGAATCCAACAATTAAGAAAACCAAGAACAAAATTCCATTGATTTTATTCCAATCGAAAAGGCGTTCTCCTTTGGAACGGAACAAAGTTGAGATAACACGCAAGGAAGATAAAATAACGGCTACAATCAAAACAATCACCAAACCGAATAGTACATAGTAGGAAGTACCCAATTGTTCCTCAGCAACACCCGTACCACCGGCAGCGCCTGCGTCAGCAGTAGCCGCTTTTGGAGCCGGTTCTGGGGTAGTTTCGATGTAGGCCAAAATATTGTCAATGTCGTCATTCGACAATTCACCGAAAGCGGTCATTTGGGTTGGCTTGTACTTATTCCAAACCTCATTCGCGTACTTATCGCCAGTGGCAATTAACGCTTGTGAGTTTTTGATCCACTTATAAAACCATTCGCGGTTTGGAGCACGCTTCGTTACCCCATGCAAAGATGGTCCGGTTCCTTTACCCTCGCTATCGTAGAGATAGTGACAAGAAGAACATTTGATGCTGAAAATACTTTCGCCCTTTTTGGCGTCGTACTTCGCAAATTCTCCTCCGGCTGCCGAAGCATTTCCCGAAGCTTTTTGGGTTGAATCAGCCGTTTGCCCGAAAGCAGAAACAGCAAATAGCATGCAAGCAGAAAGGCCTACTGCAAAGATTCTCAAAGATTTAGTGCTAAAAATTTTCATTGGGTTACAATGGTTGTTGTACAAATCAGCGCAAAAATAAAGGAATTCCACGTTGTTTTTGACAAATTTTTGATATTTGGTGAAATATTTTTTGAGGAAAGCGATTGACCATTTCAGCCCACTTCAACGTCCCAATTTTTCCTTCAATAAAAGGTTGATTTTGCAAAAAATAAAATCTATCTTTGCGACCAAATTCAAATAGATAAATTTTTTTCCATGAATACAGGAGAAATATCTCAAATCATCGGTGCTGTTGTTGATGTATCCTTCTCAAAAAAGGGTTCAACACTTCCACAAATCTTTAATGCTCTTTCTGTTGATCGTCCAGATGGAACAAAACTCATTCTTGAAGTGCAGAAGCACTTAGGAGAAGACGCTGTTCGTACCATCGCTATGGATGCTACCGAAGGACTTGTTCGCGGAATGGCGGTTGTAGATACAGGTTCGCCTATATCTATGCCCCTTGGAGAGCAGGTACGTGGTCGCTTGTTCAACGTTGTTGGCGATGCCATCGACGGGTTGAAAGCCATGAACTACGAGCATACCGCATCCATTCACCGCAAAGCTCCTAAATTTGAAGATCTTTCTACTTCAACGGAAATCCTTTTCACTGGGATTAAGGTTATCGATCTTTTGGAACCTTATGTAAAAGGAGGAAAAATCGGATTGTTTGGTGGTGCGGGTGTTGGTAAAACCGTATTGATCATGGAATTGATCAATAACATCGCAAAAGGATACGAAGGAATGTCGATCTTCGCTGGTGTAGGTGAGCGTACTCGTGAAGGAAACGACTTGTTGCGTGAAATGATTGAATCTGGTGTAATCAAATACGGAGATACTTTCAAACACGGAATGGAAAAAGGCGAGTGGTTGTTGAACGACGTTGATTATAAAGCATTAGCTGAATCCCAAGCCACCCTTGTTTTCGGACAGATGAACGAGCCTCCCGGAGCACGTGCCCGTGTAGCTCTTTCCGGATTGACCATGGCCGAATATTTCCGCGATGGAGATCCTAGTGAGCCAACCGGAAAAGATATCCTTTTCTTCGTAGATAACATCTTCCGTTTCACTCAAGCGGGTTCTGAGGTTTCGGCACTTTTAGGTCGTATGCCTTCAGCAGTAGGTTATCAGCCAACCTTAGCAACCGAAATGGGAGCTATGCAAGAGCGAATCACATCGACCAAGCGTGGATCTATCACTTCCGTTCAGGCGGTTTACGTTCCTGCGGATGACTTGACCGATCCGGCTCCGGCTACTACGTTTACCCACCTTGATGCGACTACGGTATTGAGCCGTAAGATTGCTGAATTGGGTATTTACCCTGCGGTAGATCCATTGGATTCTACATCCCGCATTTTGTCACGCGAAATCGTGGGCGAAAAACACTACGATTGCGCTCAGCGCGTGAAGTTGATTCTTCAGCGTTACAAAGAATTGCAAGATATCATTGCTATCCTTGGAATGGACGAACTTTCGGAAGAAGACAAGTTGGTGGTACACCGCGCTCGTCGTGTTCAACGTTTCCTTTCTCAACCTTTCTTCGTTGCGGAACAATTCACCGGTTTGCAAGGTAAAATGGTGAATATCGACGATACCATTCGTGGATTCAACATGATTATGGATGGCGAAGTGGATGAATTCCCCGAAGCAGCATTCAACTTGGTTGGTACCATCGAAGAAGCGATTGAAAAAGGTCGCTCAATGACGAAGTAATCATGACTTGCGATATCCTAACCCCAGATAAAAACGTTTTCACTGGAGAAGTTTCTTCGGTAAGTGTTCCTGGTTCTGAAGGTCGTTTCCAAGTTTTGAATAACCACGCACCGATCATTTCCTCCCTAGCCAAAGGAGAAATTAAGGTAGAAGGGAAAGATGGAAAACATTCTTTCCTCGTTAAAGGCGGCGTAGTTGAAGTCATTCAAAATAAAATAACCATTCTAACCGAATTGGCCTAACAAAAAAATCCCGATTTAACATCGGGATTTTTTATTTTTACCCCATGAGTCATTCCATTCAAATTGCGAGTAATGCCCATCTTGCACTGATCAAAACCCATCGTTTTCGATCCTTGCACGAACATCAAAAAGAATTACTTGTGCATGAATTGAAAAGAAGAAAACTCAATTCCCTTGAAATTGCAGCATTGGCCAGTGAAACGGAAGCTTTTGCCTTATTCGAAAGCCATGTTCAGGTGTGCGATCGCTGTCAACAAAAAAAAATGAATCGATCCCAAGCCCAAAAGCTTGGATTGATCGATTTTCATCGGGATGACCTTCATTGCATTTTCTGCAATTTTCATTTTCAATCACCCAAAAAGTGGAAGAAATCCATCTCCCACTTTTTTTCATTCTTCCTGAAACCATTTTTTAAACCGAAGAGTTAGTCCATCATGATTATTGAACAGATTTACACAGGCTGCTTGGCTCAAGGAGCCTATTACATCGAGTCTAAAGGCGAAGCCGCCATCATCGATCCACTTCGCGAAATCAAGCCTTATTTAGATCGTGCGAAGGCCAGCGGAGCCACCATCAAAGCCATTTTTGAAACTCATTTCCATGCAGATTTTGTTTCTGGTCACGTGGATTTGGCCAAAGCCACCGGCGCTCCTATCATTTTCGGCCCCAACGCCCATCCTGAATTCCCTTTTCACTCAGGAAAAGACGGTGAAACTTTTTCCATTGGCGACATCAGCATTCAACTGCTTCATACTCCAGGGCATACCCTCGAAAGCACCACTTACCTACTCCGCGATGAAAATCAAAAGGAAATTTGCATTTTCTCGGGAGATACTTTATTCATCGGAGATGTAGGGCGTCCCGACCTCGCAGCCAAAAGTCACCTTTCCAAAGAAGATCTCGCAGGACTCTTGTTCGATTCCCTTCGAAATAAAATCATGCCCCTCCCCGACTCCGTTATCGTTTACCCTGCCCATGGCGCCGGCTCCGCTTGCGGAAAAAACATGAGTAAAGAAACGTTCGACACCCTTGGTCATCAAAAAGAAGTCAATTACGCCCTTCGTTCCAACATGACCAAAGACGAATTCATTGCAGAGGTGATCGACGGTCTTGCGCCACCTCCAGCCTATTTTCCCATGAACGTCATGATGAATAAAACAGGTTACGATGGAATTGAAGACGTGATTCACCGTGGACTTATGCCATTAACTCCTTCAGAATTTGAATTGTTGGTTAATGAAAGCCACGCTTTGGTGCTCGACACCCGATCTGCCGATGAATTCGCCCACAGCCACATCCCGAATTCCATTTTCATCGGAATTGATGGTGGCTTTGCCCCGTGGGTGGGAACGTTGATTCCCGACATTCAACAAAAACTCCTGATCGTTGCTCCAGAAGGTCGCGAGGAAGAAGTTGTTACTCGTCTTGCAAGAGTTGGATACGATTACGCTCTTGGGTTCTTAAAAGGCGGAATTGCTGCATGGGAAGCGGATGGCAGAGAGATCGAAACCATCCAACGTCTCACACCCGAAGCACTGAAAAATGAATCCGAAAGTCATCCTGAAAATATCATTTTAGATGTTCGCAAACCTGGTGAATTTCAGGCGGAACACGTGTTAAATGTACAGCATTTGCCCTTGGATTTTATCAATGAAAACATGGCAGAATTAAACCGAAAACAACGCTATTTAATTCATTGTGCGGGAGGCTATCGATCCATGATTTTTGCTTCCATTCTCAAATCTCGCGGCTTTGAAAACATTGCCGATGTGATTGGTGGATTTGGAAAGATCAAAGCATCAGGTTTGTTTGAAACCACCAACTTTGTTTGTCCCTCTTCCAAAGCTTAATTCTTTTTGGTATTTTTGAATCATGGAACCATTTTTCAATCTGTCGAAACACGAGTTTATTTCCAAAACAGAACATCCGAATATCATCCTTTTGGATGTTCGAAATCCCGATGAATTTCAGGAAGGTCACCTCGAAAATGCCATCCTTGTACCGTTTGAAAATCCAGATTTCATTTCAATGATGAGTGATTTCGATTCTTCCGCAAATTATTTGGTGTATTGCCGCTCTGGGAATCGTGGAGCAAAAGCTTGTTTAATGATGCGTTCGATGGGTTTTCATGGCGAAATTTCCCATTTGGACCAAGGTTATGAAGGATTAAAATCTTAAAGATTTTTTTCTCATTTCCTTGCGAATTTGAAATAGAAAAATTACCTTTGCATTCCATTCGAAATTAGTTCGGTTATGAAAAGAACTTTCCAACCCTCTCAGCGTAAAAGAAGAAACAAACATGGTTTCCGTAAGCGCATGTCTGACGCGGCCGGCCGCGGTGTATTATCAAAGCGTCGCGCTAAAGGCCGTCACAAATTAACTGTGTCCGACGAAAACCGTCATAAGCGTTAATTCAGCAAAAGATTGATAGAAAAAGGGGAACCAACGTTCCCCTTTTTCTGTTACCTTTAAATTCATGATGAGGTATTTTTACCCGAAATCGATTCGTCTTCATTCGCAAAAAAAGATCGATGCCCTTTATGCGGAAAAAGAAGAACAGTTCATTGTTTTTCCTTTGCGTTTTGTGGCAAAAAGAATTCAAGATCCTACCCTTTCAAGTCCCATTCTCTTTCTCCCGGTTGCTCCGAAAAAAAGATTTACAAAAGCCGTACAAAGGAATCAAATTAAACGTCATTTACGCGAATCCTTTCGCTTAAATTTACACCGCGTTACCTTAAAATCTCCTTGGACATGGCACTTGGCTGTGAGTTACGTTGGGCCGGCACCTTCCCAATGGTTAAAAACGGAACAAGCCATGATCAACGGACTTGAACAACTGAATATCGCCTCGAATGAAACCC
>JAIYBD010000157.1 GCA_027488715.1 Bacteroidota bacterium
AGCCTAAGGAAATAGCATTGAAAAACTTGGCGCTGATCATTCAATCGCGAATGAAGGAAATCATCATGATGGTGAACTCTGAAATTCGCGCATCCGGTTACGAAAAGAAATTAATTGGCGGAATCGTTCTTACAGGTGGCGGAGCCATGTTGAAAAACCTCAAGGCTCTATTTGAATTGGAAACTGGGTTCGATGTTCGCATCGGTTCACCAGCAGAAATTAAGGAAAAAAACGATCGTTCTCTACAACATCCGATGCACGCCACCGGCGTGGGTTTGGTATTGCAAGGCATACGCAACAAGCGAACTGTTCTTACCGCGCAGGTTGAAGATGAGGGAGTTGCAGGACAACCCATTTCAGTAACCCAGAAAAACGATCCTCCACGTGGACCCTTCTACCAAAAGATTCTTGCTGGATTCAAAAAAATTCAAGGAATGTTGGGTGAAGATGAGGAAGACTACAACGATCGTTAATGCAAATTGTTGAAAAAATATGCATAATCAACCCATTGGTTACCTTTTTAAATTGAGGTTCTATCTCGATTTTTGTAAAGGTCGCAACCCGTCCACCAATTAATACTTAACAACTTGGAAAACAATAACTTTATGTTTGATTTACCTACTTCTCGCCCAAAAATTATCAAAGTCATTGGTGTTGGTGGCGGAGGAAGCAATGCGGTTTCGGCGATGTTTCAACAAGGAATCAAAGATGTTGACTTTTTGGTTTGCAATACCGACGCTCAACACTTGGATGCTTGTCCGATCCCTCAAAAACTAATTCTTGGTCCAAGTTTAACGGAAGGCATGGGCGCAGGGTCCATTCCTGCCGTAGGCGAACAAGCCGCTCTTGAAACTTTGAACGATATCAATTCCATGATTGGTTCGGAAACCAAAATGGTTTTCATAGCCGCTGGAATGGGTGGAGGTACTGGAACAGGGGCAGCACCCATCATTGCTGCCGAATGCCAGAAAGCTGGTATTCTTACCGTTGGCATCGTGACCATGCCCTTCAAATTCGAAGGACCCCGCCGAAGAAAACAAGCTGAAGAAGGATTAAAATCATTGGCCAAGCATTTGGATTGTTTGATTGTTGTTTCCAACGATCGAGTGATGGAAATTTATGGAGAACTCTCCTACTCCAATGCCTTTGCTAACGCCGATTTGGTTTTAACCAATGCTGCAAAATCCATTGCCGAAATCATTACCGTTCGAGGTATCATCAACGTCGATTTCAAAGATGTTGAAACCGTGATGCGCAACAGCGGAAAAGCGGTTATGGGAACAGGTGCGGCAGAAGGAACCGATCGTGCAATTCGCGCAACCGAAGCTGCGCTGCGCTCACCGTTGTTGAACGATACCGATATTTCCGATGCCCGTTATGTGTTGTTAAACATCACTTCAGGCGGCAAAGAAATTACCATGAATGAAATCAGTGAAGTAACCGATTACATTCAAGACTATGCAGGAAACAATGCCGACCTTATTTGGGGAACTTGCGTTGATCCCAACATGGGCGACAAGGTTCAAATTACGGTTATCGCAACCGGATTTAGCGGAGAAAAAGGCAACATGTTGTCTGACCACATTCAAGAACCAGTCAAAAAAGAGGTAGTAGATATTAATGGTGGCCGAATTCAACAAGTCACCATCAATCCAGTTGTTTCTTCTCCCGCTTTTGAAGCACCCGTTACCGTTCAGCCAGAAATGACCAACTCGGAGAATAAGGTTGTTGTTCCTTTGGAAAAACCAGAACCACTTCCTATTCAAGAAAACGAAAATACCATTGTTTTTGAATTCTCTCCTTCCGTATCCGCTCCCGAGCCTGTAACTCCAGAACATTTCTTTCATCCAGAGGCAATCTCCCCCGTGGAACAACCTCAGTCGGAATTTACTTCAAACTTTGAACCTGAATCTTTTGCAGGACAAGCTGAAGAAGAAACTCAAGAAGATTCTAGCTGGAAAGTGTACGAAAAACCTGCGTCGGAAACCATCAGTGTCATGGGAACGCGTTCTGTACATCCTGGAAATGAGGCTACTGCAAATACGAATCAACACCGAGCTGAAACGCTACGTGGACTTTCCATGATGCAACATTTTGATTTGAAGCAAGTGATTGATATGGAAAATACACCGGCCTACCAACGAAGTGGATTGGAATTAGATCCAACTCCTCATTCTTCTGAAAGTGCTGCTTCTCGTTTTACGGTGAATACGCAAGGAGAAGGAATTACCATTCGCCCTCATAATCCCTTTTTACACGATAACGTGGATTAATCATTTAAAAAAGAAGCTCATAAAAAAGCCCCGACGAACGTCGGGGCTTTTTTTGTGCCCAGAACAAGACTCGAACTTGCACATCCGTAAGGACACCACCCCCTCAAAGTGGCGTGTCTACCAATTTCACCACCTGGGCAACAGGAGGGCAAATATACAAAGGTATTTTGAAAGGAAAAAAGGAAATCAGCGAATAAACAGAAACCAAATTAAACACACCAAGATGTAAAAAATGACCATGAATACGAAAAATTTAGACTTGAAGAATCTAAACATGCTGATAATTTATTTAACGAAACAAAAGTAACCAAAATTGAGTTATTTTTGACTTAATATCAACTCAAAATGAAAAAAATTCTCACGATCGTTTTTGGATTACTGTTTATTCAACTCAGTGCTCAAAATTTTTCCGGTAGCGGTGGAGCAATAACCGACAATCGGCAGCCATCTTTATTCTCGATCAACATTCAAGGACTTAACAATCGATTAGATTCATCGTTTGGTATCCAACAAATTTGCTTTAACATCACCCATACCCGAGCCAATGATTTGGAAATAAAATTAGAATCACCCGATGGCTCGATCATCACGTTGGCCTCCCGATTAGGGAACGCCACTTCTCAGAATTTTTCATCGACGTGTTTTCGTGGAAATTCTCCCAATAGCATTCGCACGGCACCCGCCCCCTTCACTGGAACTTACCGTCCGTTCGAAATGCTGGGAGCATTTAATAACGGACAAAATCCGAACGGTACTTGGAAACTTTGGGTGACCGATTTAGTTACCGGGGTAGCCGGCTCCGTTAGCAGCTGGACCTTGTCCTTTTCGGGTACGTCGCCGGCCATTCCTGAATTGCCCTACTCTAACCTACCTATTATAAAAATCAACACCGGCGGGCAAACCATCGTGGATGAACCGAAACGACGGGTCACCATGGATTTTGTTTTGGATTCGGCCGGATTAACTTATCCCTACCGCTCTGCTTCCAAATTCAAGGGAACCATTGGCATCGAATTCCGTGGATCCTCTTCCCAAGGATTTCCCAAGAAAAGCTATGGATTTGAAACATGGGATGTAACCTTGAACGATTCCGATGTGGCTTTCCCCGGTTTCCCCGCCGAATCCGACTGGATCCTCAATGCCAACTACACCGATAAGTCGCTGTTGCGAAATGTTTTCACCTACGATATGGCCAGAAAGATGGGTTGGTATGCTCCAAGAACCCAATTCGTCGAATTGATTATCGATGATAAGTACCAAGGGATCTACATTTTGATGGAGAAAATCAAGAAAAATAACGCCCGGGTCGATATTGCTACCTTAAATGCCACCGATACCTCGGCCATTGAAATCACAGGAGGATACATTTTCAAAATCGATAAAACAACCGGAAGCGGATCTGGAAACGGATGGAACTCTACTTTCCGTTCTCCGAGTAGCAATAAAGTCATTTCCTTTCAACCGGAATACCCCGATGCCGATTCGATCACCCCGCTTCAGAAACAATACCTCATTCGGTATGTCGATTCTTTTGAACGCGCCTTGGCCGGCCCCAACTTCATGGACTCGGCTTTGGGATGGAGAAAATTCGCCGACGAAGCATCTTTCATCGATTACTTCCTGCTGAATGAATTGGCGAAAAACGTAGATGGACTCCGAATTTCCACTTATTTGCACAAGCACAAAATCACGAATAAAAAGGGAAAATTGGTCATGGGGCCGGTTTGGGATTACGACATTGCCTACCGAAATGCCGATTACTGCGGTGGCGACAATTTAACGGGTTGGGCCTACAATTTCAATTTGGTTTGTGGCAATGATGGCATGCAAGTTCCCTTTTGGTGGTCAAGATTGGTTCAAGACACCGCGTTTACCACCCATTTGCGTTGCCGATATGATCGCTTAAGATCTGGCTATTGGAGCAACGCATCCCTCAACCGTTGGGTCGATTCCATGGCAACCGTTTTAAATCAACCCAAAACACGCAACTTCAATAAGTGGCCTATCCTTGGAATTTATGTTTGGCCCAATCCTAATCCCATTCCATCCACCTATGCCGGCGAAATTGCCAACCTGAAAAGCAACCTCAGCAATCGATTGAACTGGTTAGATGCAAATATTCCCGGCCAATGTTGGGGAATACCACTTTCCAATGAGGAAAGAACGAATGAACCCGCTCAAATTTATCCCAATCCTGCCAACGACCAAGTCTTAATTATCCTTTCAAAACCCGAAAAGCACATCGAGTGGTTCAATATGGCCGGCCAAAAAATCATGCATGTTCCTACCCAAGGAGCACGACAGTTTTCGGTTTCTACCTCCGAACTTCCAACGGGAATTTATTGGATCAAATTAGGTAGTGAAGTTAGAAAAGTGGTGATTCAACATTAAACAAAAAGCCCCGAAATTTCTTCGGGGCTTTTTGTTATTTCATCATCATCCTTTGCAAATACTTTCCAAGGATATCAAATTCCAAATTCACGGCATCGCCCACTTTCAACGAATGAAAATTGGTGTGTTCGTAGGTATAAGGAATGATGGCCACCGAAAATCCAGTTTTCGTGGAATCTACGACCGTTAAACTTACTCCATTAACGGTAATACTCCCTTTGGG
>JAIYBD010000174.1 GCA_027488715.1 Bacteroidota bacterium
AATGTTGGTGGAAAAGGTGTAGGTGGTGGTTGCTCCTGCCGCCAAATTACCGGTACAAGGGGCCGTAACGGGCGTATTGTTGTTCAATTGGTAGCCCAACGAAGCCGAAGTAATGGCTGTGGTTCCTTGGTTCGAAAGGGTAATGGTAACTGGGCGGGTACTACCTGCAACAAAAGGAGCCGATGGGCTTACCAATGATGCAACACCCAAATCGGTGCCTTGACCCGAATGGTAAGCGATACCTCCAGTAAAACAACGGGGAGAATTGAACGGTTGAGGAAGGCCGCCACCGTATCCGGTTTGTGGCCCCGAGGTAATTTTTACATCGTTGTTTACGAAGGTGTCGGGGAAAGCAGCCGTGTGCGTGGTGTAGATCATGGTAGAATTCTGGACATTTCCAACAAAAAAACCGTACTCTTGACCGGCATTAATTCGGAAGTTTGCCCCAGTTAAATCAAGCCCAGAAACCGATCTGATTGCTAAACCCGTGTTGGTAATGGAGGCCGTGTAGGTTCCCATCAGGGTCCAACCGGTGGTGGTTGAAATGTTGGGTTGCCCAGAAATGGGCGTTGAGTTGTACCACACTTCCACTTGATCGGTTCCGGTTACTCCAGAAAGACCAACATAAATGGTGTCCAAAATAATGGGCCGATTAGCTTTTAAATTGAAAGTAACTCCTGCGGAGCCATTATTCCCCGTCAGGGGTGGAAAGGTGAATAGGGATTGAGAAAATCCTTGGAGAACTCCCAACCCTAAAAGCAAAAGGAAAAAAAGTTTTTTCATGGGTGTAATTTTTCGGTAAGATAGGAAATTTTGAAAAAGATTTCACATCTTTGTCAGTAATATGAAGATTCCCTTTTCTCCCCCTTTCATCAATGAGGTCGTTATCGAGGAAGTTCTCGATTCCTTACGGAGTGGTTGGATAACCACTGGCCCGAAAGTGGGGAAGTTGGAAAGTTTTATGGCGGAATGGGTTGGTGTGGAGAAGGCGTTATGCGTTAATTCGGCAAGCGCGGGAATGCAATTGATGCTGGAATGGTTTGGCGTTGGTAAAGGAGATGAGGTGATTATTCCGGCGTATACCTACGCTTCCACTGCCACGTCGGTTCTTCATTGCGGAGCAACTCCAGTTATGGTTGATGCCCATCCCACCTCGTTCGAGTTATCCATAAAAAATGTTGAACAAGCCATTACCGAACGAACAAAAGTTATAATACCGGTAGATATCGGCGGATGGCCTTGTGATTACGACGCACTTTTTTCACTCATTCAGCGGGAAGAAATTCGTTCAAAATTTTCGCCAAATCACCATCATCAAACCCAGTTAGGTAGGATTTTAGTGATGGCTGATGCTGCTCATTCTATTGGCTCTTACTACAAGGGTAGAAAATCAGGAGCCATTGCCGACCTTACCGTGGTTTCTTTGCATGCGGTTAAAAATGTAACTTCTGCCGAAGGTGGAGTGCTCTTTTTTAACCTTCCCACCCCACGTAACAACGAAGATGCTTACCGTTCCAATAAAATCATTACTCAAAATGGGCATTCAAAAAATGTTCATGAAAGAGCGTTAAAGGACGGTTGGCGATACGATATCATTGCCCTTGGAAAGAAAATTAACATGACCGATTTGGGTGCTGCCATTGCCATGGCACAAATGGGGCAAGTAGAAGCCATGCACCAAAGGAGGATTGAAATTTTCAATCAATACCTAAAGGGTTTTCAAAATACTCCTCATTTGATTCTTCCTTCCATTTCCGACCAAGATCGTCGGGGTAATGGCCATTTGTTTATGATTCAATTGAAAGGTTGTTCCGTCGATCAACGCGATGAGGTTATTTCATTAGTGAAAGACATGGAAATTGCCTTGAACGTTCATTTTGTTTCCTTGCCTCAATTCACGTATTTTCAGTCGCTTGGTTACCTGCCCGAAAATTTTCCAGTTGCGGTTCAACTTTCTAATTCAGAAATTTCTTTGCCCATTTATCCGCAACTGACCGATGATCAAGTTCAGTCTGTCATTGAAGCTGTAAAATCTGCGATTTCCCAAGTATGTATCTGATTTCCAAAAGGATATTTGATCTTTTTTTCTCCGGTATTTTTTCCATCGTTTTTTTTCCAATTATTTTTCTTTTCGGGCTTTGGGTGGTCTTGGATTCCCCTGGACCCATGTTCATCTTTCAAGAGCGAATGGGCAAAAATCAAAAGCCCTTTAAACTCATCAAAATCAGATCCATGAAGGTAAATAGTGCTCAATCGGGGTTACTTACCATTGGGAATCATGACCAGCGGATTACCAAAATAGGATACTTTTTGCGGAAGTATAAATTGGATGAATTGCCGCAACTTTGGAATGTTTTTGTTGGCCAAATGAGCATCGTTGGTCCTCGTCCAGAGGTGAAAAAGTACGTTGATTTATATACCGAAGATCAGAAAAAGGTGTTTAGCTTTCGTCCAGGAATTACCGATGTTTCCAGTATTTTTTACAGCAAAGAAAGCGAAATTTTGGCTCAGCAAGCCGATCCGGAAACGCACTATAAAGAGGTTATTCTGCCTCATAAGCTTCAACTTAGCCTGAATTATTTGTCGAAAGCAAACTTTTGGACAGATTTGGGCATCATCATAAAAACCCTTCAACTTTTTTACAAGAGATGATCCATCCTACCTGTTTTATACATTCTTCTTCCTTTGCCGATGAGGGATGTTCCATTGGTGCAGATTCAAAAATTTGGCACTTTTCTCACATCATGTCCCATGTTGAAATTGGAGAACGATGCAACATTGGTCAGAATGTTTTTATTGCTTCTGGGGTAAAAGTGGGGAATGGCGTTAAAATTCAGAACAACGTTTCCTTGTACACCGGGGTGATTTGCGAAGACGATGTTTTTCTGGGGCCATCCATGGTGTTTACCAATGTGATGAACCCAAGGGCTTTTGTTGAGCGAAAAACGGAATACCGTCCAACCGTATTAAAAAAGGGTGCCAGCATCGGCGCCAACGCAACGTTGGTTTGTGGAAATGAGATTGGCGCCTATGCCTTTGTTGCTGCCGGTGCCGTTGTTACTCAACCCGTCCCCGATTATTGCATGGTGGCTGGAGTGCCAGCAAAACCCATCGGTTGGATGAGCCGAATGGGTCATAAATTACAGTTCAACGAACATGGAGAAGCAACCTGTCCAGAATCTGGAGAAATTTATGTGTTGAAAAATCAACAAGTCACACGTAAATGATTGTGAAGCGAATCATTGATCTCTTCCTTTTTTTTATAGCTTTTTTCATCGCCCTTCTTCCGGGCTTGGTTTTGTTGGTTCTTTCCAAATGGCATTTCGGACGTTCCTTTTACCTTCAAGAGCGCATCGGAAAACAGGGGAAACCCTTTGTTATTTATAAATTTACCACCTTAGGCCCCAACCATCAATTGTCGCCCTTTTGGGCCAAAATCCGAAATTGGGGCCTCGATGAAATTCCCCAATTATTTAACGTTCTTCAAGGGACCATGAGCTGGATCGGACCGCGACCTCTTCTTCCCGAATATATGGGGTTTTATTCTGATCGACAAAATTCTCGGCATCAAGTTCTCCCCGGAATTTTCGGTTGGTCCCAATACCATCAAATTACCAAGGTTCTCACTTGGGAGGAACGCTTGGAGTTAGATGCCCAATACGTGGAAAAAAAATCGATTTTGTTCGACTTTCAAATTTTTATTTTGTCCATCTTCGCTTTACTTACCCAAGGTCGAAAGAATGCCTCTGATTTCGAACGGTTTAGTTCGTAAATTCTTTCAAATTCAGGTTTTAAATCTCCAAGATTTTTTTTACCTTTAAACATGCAAAATCTTCATCCCATCATCATTTATGGCGCTGGCGGACACGGGCACGTTATTGCTGAGTCGTTGATTTTGCAAAATATTCGAAATATTATTTTTTGGGATCAAAAATTAACGGAAAATCGATTGGGCTTTCCAACCTTTCAGCCTTTTACCGGACCTTCCGGACGGATTGTTTTGGGTGTTGGAAATATAGGAACCCGGGAGCAATTGCTTTCTTCCTTATCCATCGATTATCCCCCTCTTGATTTTCCCCTCATTCACCCCAATGCATTCGTTTCTCCATCCGCCCATTTGGAAGAAGCTACTTGGGTTGGACCAATGGCACTGGTTCACGCCTACGCGAAAATTGGATCACATTGCATCATCAATTCGGGAGCAAAAGTTGATCACGAAGTTATCCTTGGTCATAATGTTCACATTGCTCCTGGAGCAACCTTGTGCGGAAGCGTGAACGTTGGAAATCATACCTTTATTGGTGCAAATGCGGTGGTTCCACCTGGAATTTCCATCGGAAACCATGTTTTTGTTCGGGCTGGAAGCATCGTAAAAGAGAATATTCCTGATGGAGGGAGAATATGAGTATTTTTCTTTCGTCTCCCGACCTAAAGCCCATCGATTACAAAGGATTGGAAAGATTATTTCTGCCTCATCAAGAACAATTTGTTAATCAGCCAGCCCTTCAATTGGAAGGGCTATTGGATGCTCATTATTCTTCCAAATCCTTGGTCCTTCAATCAGGTACCGTAGCTTTTCAACTCCTGGCCCATTGGTTTAAATTTGAAGTCGTATTCTGCCAAAACCTAACATTCATCGCTTCCATAGCTCCCTTTGTCGAAAAAGGTGCAAAACCCGTTTTTTTAGGATCCGGAACCGACTGGAACATCGATGAAATTTTTTGGGAAGATGTTGATCGAGCCATGCAAAAAATAAAGGGAAATGCAGCGATTGTGATCACCCACCTGTATGGTAATCCAGCCAAAGCGGTCCTGTCTTGGCAAATATTGAAAGAAAAATATAGCGACCGCTTGATTCTCATTGAAGATGCAGCAGAAGCCGTGGGCAGCACATTGAAAGAAAAACCCGTTGGCACATTTGGAGATTTCGGTGTTTTGAGCTTCAATCGAAACAAAATCATTACCACCTCGGGAGGAGGAGCCCTTTTGCTCAACGGAGAACACGGAAAACGGTATCATCACGGATTTTATTTGGCTACCCAAGCTAGGGCGCAAAAACCGTGTTACCATCACGAAGAATTGGGTTTCAACTGGAGAATGGGCGATTTAAATGCGCAGTTGGGAATTACTCAATGGGCACAATTAAACGATAAAATCAAGTCGAGAAGAGCAAATTTTTCCCTTTACTCACAGGAATTGGGGTCGATGGTTTTTTTTCAACCGGAAATGGATGATGCTCAATCCAATCGATGGCTAACCGTTATCACCCAACCCCAACTCCTACCAGAGAAAGCCATTGAGTTATTGCTGAAAGAGGGCATAGAAACACGTATGGTTTGGAAACCCATGCACCTACAGCCCGTGTTTCGTGGAGCAGAGCTCATCAGTCGTGGTTTGGAATCCCATTTTTTTAATACAGGTCTTTGTTTGCCATCGGGAAGTAACCTCAAAGAAGAAGATGTTTTTTACACCATTCAGGCATTAAAAAATGCGGGATTAACAATATTTTCGTAAGTTTGAACCATGATTGAATCCTTCATCTTACAATATACCAACAAGTTTGTATCTCGGTGGATTGTACTGCTGATCGATCTTTTCCTTATTTCTTTTTCTTTCTTGTTTGCCAATCTCATCTTCAATACCTCCGATGTTATTTGGTTCAGTTGGGTAACATTCTTCACACAACTTCCAATTATTTTATCCATTTACGCCCTTTCATTTTTCTACTTTCAATCTTTTTCTGGCGTTATTCGGCACACCAGTGTTCAAGATGCCATTAAAATTTTCAATGCTATTCTGGTAGCCTCATCCCTATTGTTTATTGAAACGGTTGTGATTCAACGGTTTGACCAAGGAAGCGTATTGAATTTTAGGCTTAGGGTTTTAACCATACACTTTTTCTTCTCGTTGTTTTTACTCATTTTCAGTCGTTTGCTCATCAAAGCCGGATTTAGTTACATCTACAATTTAAAAAACAAGGTAAAACCCATCAAGGTAATCATTTTTGGTGCCGGTCAGTCTGGACTTCAAACCTTTGCTTCGCTCAAGCAAAACAACAGTTTGGGATACAAAGTGGTTGGGTTTTTCGATGATAACACCAATAAAGTGAACAAAACGCTGGAGGGCATTATGGTGTATCATTCCAATGAATTATCGCCCGACCTTCTTCAAAAGCTTGATGCTGAAGTGGCCATCATTGCAGTACAAAAAATTTCGAGCTCCAAAAAAAGTGCATTAATTGATCAGTTCCTTTCGGCTAATTTGGAGGTGAAGGTTGTTCCTCCTGCCGACAAATGGTTGGATGGCAACATCGATTTGAAGCAAATTAAAAATGTTCGTATTGAAGATTTATTAGAACGCGATCCAATTTCCTTGGATTCAGAGCACGTAAAAAGGGAACTTCTGGGGAAAACCATCTTCATTACCGGTGCTGCGGGGTCTATTGGAAGCGAAATTTGCCGACAAGTGATTCAATACCATCCTCGGTTCATCATTGCCTTCGACCAAGCTGAATCGGCTTTATACGATTTGGAATTCGAATTGAATCGAAAAGGGTATCAAGGGAAATTCAAAGCCATCATTGGGGATGTCAACAAAACGTCTCGCATTCGTTTCTTGTTTGAAAAATACCGACCTGAAGTGGTTTTTCATGCCGCTGCGTACAAACACGTTCCCCTCATGGAAGGAAATCCTTTCGAAGCCATTTGGGTTAACGTAATGGGAACCAAACAAATTGCCGATTTCGCTGTGGAATTCAAATGCGAGAAATTCGTGATGGTTTCTACCGACAAGGCGGTTAATCCCACCAATGTTATGGGGGCAACCAAGCGTTTGGCCGAAATGTACACCCAAGGCCTCAACGCTCAACAGCCCCATTGTCGATTTGTAACCACGCGCTTTGGAAATGTGTTGGGATCCAATGGCTCTGTTATTCCAGTATTTAAAAAGCAGATCGAAAACGGGGGACCGGTAACCGTTACTCATGAGGAGATTACCCGCTATTTCATGACCATTCCCGAGGCGTGTGAATTGGTTTTGGAAGCAGGTGCCATGGGCCGAGGCGGTGAAATCTATGTGTTCGATATGGGCCAAAGTGTTAAAATCATCGATCTTGCGCGAAAAATGATCAAGCTTTCCGGCCTTCGACTTGGGGTAGATATCGAAATTCAAGTCACGGGTTTGCGCCCAGGAGAAAAACTCTACGAAGAGCTCCTTTCCAACGAAGAGAATACCATCAAAACGCATCATCCTAAAATCATGGTAGCCAAGGTTCAAGATGTAAATTTTGATGAAATCCAAGGTGGAATCAACTACATTACTGAAATTCATAAGGAAGCCACTGATTTAGAATTGGTAAAAACGCTAAAAATGTTAGTTCCGGAATTTATTTCCAACAATTCGATTTACGAAAAACTCGATTCACAAGGTTCATGAAAGTACTCATCCTGTCGGGCGGAGGTGGAGAGCGGTTTTGGCCCCTTTCCCGACAAACGAAACCCAAACAATTCCTTCCCATTTTTGGTGGAAAAACCCTTTTTGAAGATGCCTTGGAACGAGCCGATTCCTTAGGTGCAGAAGTTGTTGTAGCAACCAATGCCAAGCATACCCATTGGATTGATCAATTTGCGCCCAATGCCTTTCAAATTCACGAACCCATTGGGCGCAATACCGCTCCCGCTGTCGCCCTAGCGTGTTTCCAATTTCCATCCGAAACCTTCCTCGTCCTTCCATCCGATCATCTTATCCGTTACCGCGAAGGATTTATTCAGGCCTCAAAAAGAGCCATTGAATTGGCTAATCAAGGTTTTTTGGTCACTTTCGGACTCACACCCGATTACCCGGAAACGGGGTACGGTTACATCGAAGCCGAAGGCGAAATCGTACATTCCTTCAAAGAAAAACCCCATCTCGAAACGGCTCAGGAATACATCGCCACCGGTCGATATTTCTGGAATGCAGGCATGTTCGCTTTTTCGGCTAAAACATTTTTGGAGGAGTGCCAGAAACATGCACCAGAATTGTATGAAAAAACAAAAATGGCCTGGGAAAATGCCCAAAAAGATGATGGCGTTTTGGCGCCTCAAGAAAACCACATGAGCGAAATCCCCTCCATCTCTATCGACTATGCGGTGATTGAAAAAACCGATCAACTTCGAATGGTTCCCGCCTCCATGGGATGGAGCGACTTGGGAAGTTTTGATGCCCTGGCCGACGAATACAAAAAAAATCATCTCCCCATGGAAACCCCCCGATTGGTGCAAATTGAAGGTGAAAATAATTTTGCTTTTGCCCCCAATACCGTGGTCGCAACCATAGGAGTTTCCAATCTCCTCATCATTCAAACACCCGATGCTCTCTTGGTTTGTGAAAAAGGAAAAAGCCAACAAGTTCGCGCTGTTATGGAAGATTTAAAGTTAAACCTTCCCAGCATCACCCAATGAAAAAAACCATACTTCTCGCTTTCGTTTATTTGACTTTTTTGGGAGCTAAAGCGCAACCCTTTTTCTTGATCTCCCGCTCCAACGATCCACAGTATCGAATCAATTCATTCATTTTTCATGATGAATTAAGGTTCTTTTTCGAACCTTATGCCATCGCCTCCGATGATTCAGAATCGCTAAAACTGAGTTCTAGAGCCCGACATAGTTTGTCTTATTTGTCGTACTTTAATCCCAATAATCGGCCCAAATGGTCTAGAAATAAATGGGTTCAAAAAATCACCGACCACGAGTTAATTCAGTTTGTTGACACTGATTTTTGCATTCAAGTATATCCCTTGGTCGATTTTTCGGCAGGGCAAACCAACCTTAAAGACATTCGATTATCTCAAAATACCCGCGGTTTTTGGTTATCTGGAACTACACGTAAGTTTGGTTTTACCACCACTTTTGCCGAAAATCAGTCGTATTTGCCAACATTTCTAGATTCTTTCCGCACGGTATCGGGCACATTGCCAGGGCAAGGGCCGGTGAAAAATTTCAAAGTGGGCGGATATGATTACAGTTACGCCACAGGCGAACTCGCCTACAAAGCCGCCCATAATGTGCGGTTGGCTTTCGGAAACGAACGCCAATTCATTGGCGACGGGTATCGTTCCCTCATTTTAAGCGATTTCTGCTCCCCTTACCCGTATTTCAAAGCGGAATGGAAAATGGGCCCCATTCAATACCGCTACCAAATTGCCCAAATGCAAGATCGAACCGTGCCAACGAGCGTGAAACCCCTTCCAACCAAATTTCACGCTTTCCATTATTTGGATTGGAACGTTACTCCCAAATGGAAAATTAGCCTTTACGATGCCATTGTTTGGGCCAAAGTTTCGCCCTTCAATGGAGCAATCCGTGGAATTGATTGGAATTACCTCAATCCCTTTGTCTTCTTCCGCCCCTTGGAATACAACAACCGAAGTATTGATAATGCTTTTATGGCCCTAAGTACCTCGGTGTTCCTACGATCAAATTTGCAAGGTTATGGCCAGTTGTTTCTCGACGAATTTAAGCTTTCGGAATGGAGAAATAGGAGTAAAAGTTGGACTCAGAAGTACAGTGTACAGCTAGGGGTTAAAGGCTTTAAAAACTTTAAAAATCACCGAAATATTTTCGGATTATTGGAGTATAATAGTGTTCGGCCATATACCTATTCCCATCAATACCCTGTTCAAAACTACAGTCATTCCAATGCACCACTTGCCCATCCGTTTGGTGCTAATTTTCACGAACTTTTGGGCCAATTCCAATATACCCAAAGTCGATTCCAATCTAGCTTTTGGATATCTAATAGCATACGTGGGAACGATACATCAGCAGCATCATTCGGTGGAAATATTTTTAAAAGCTATAACCTTAGGGTTGGAAATCAAAATCAAACCATCACCCAAGGAAATGCCCTCTCCAATCTCCACTATCGAGCAACCTTGGGTTACATCATCAACCAAGGAAACAATTTACGGGTGGAATTAAGCTACGGATCTCGTACCGTTCAATCACCCATTCAAGCCGCCATTCGAGAAAATTATTGGAGCTTTGGGATCAAAACAGCCATTTTTTACCGCCCATCCGATTTTTAATGAAAGAACTCGTTTACGGAATCATTCAAGATAATGTGGTGTTTGCTAACAAGCATCAGGCCATTCAATATGCCTCCATTACCGATGCCATTCCTCGCTCAAAAAATTGGGCTGATTTTATTCGATTAACGTCCCAAGAAACCTACGAAGAAGTGATGTATCGAATTTTGGAAGTCTTGGAGTACGAACAACTGTTCCCTCATTTTTTAATGGGAGAAAGCCTGTCTAATTATGTGCCCGGTTTGGCACTTCCTCTCCCAGATGATGAGTTTTCGGTAGAACTTTTGCCTGGGTTTGAAGATGGAGAATTTTTCCCTCGTTTTGAAGAAGAAATCATTTCATGGTTACCTGAAGATATTTTTCTAGAAATGGGAAAGGTAGAAGAGATGGAAAACGATGCTTTTCGCTATCGTATTTTGCCCGATTCACTTCCGTTGGTTATACAAAGTTTAGAGGCCTTGGGCTTTTCCGTGGAAGAAAATACCCAACTTATCTTGAAAGCCCAAGGAAATGAAACTCCTGCTGCATGATAATTTCGATTCTTTTACCTACATCCTCGCCGATTATTTTCTGCGGTTGGGGGCCGATTTACACGTTGTAACGAATCGGGAAGATTGCCCCTCATTGTCAAATTTTGATGGATTGATTCTGTCGCCAGGGCCCGATCGCCCTGCCGATGCGGGCAATTTAAAAAAGGTAGTTCAACAAGCAGCCAACGATCGCATCCCCACCTTCGGAGTTTGCTTGGGCCATCAGGCCATGGGAGAGTTCCTCGGTGCACCCCTACATCTTGCCCAAGAGCCCATGCACGGGAGAACATCGCAAATTCATCACGCTCAATCCGGAATCTTTGCCAATATTCCCCAAGGAATTGATGTCATGAGGTATCATTCCTTGGTTTTGGCGCATGCTACCAACTTGTTTTCGGTGGAGGCCGAATCTCCCCAAGGTGAAATCATGGCCCTTCAGGCGAAACAGCTTCCTTGGTGGGGAGTGCAATTTCACCCAGAAAGCATTCAAACCAATTTTGGGTTGAAAATCATCGAAAATTGGATGGTGCAAACTTCAAAAAATTAATACCTATATTTACACTCAGAAACCAACTCATTATGTCGTATACGATTGTTGAAGAAAAAGATTTCCGCTATGTAGATGTTGGAGAAGGACAACCGTTGGTGCTTTTGCATGGACTTTTTGGGGCGTTAAGCAATTGGCAAGGCGTTATCGATAAGTTCAAAGAGAATTACCGAGTATTCATTCCAATTCTTCCTTTATATTCCCTTCCTTTGCTCAATACCAACGTGCCCAATTTGGCGAAGTACGTGGATAAAATTTTGAAGTACAAAGGCATTGAAAACGCCGTATTGATTGGCAATTCTTTGGGCGGACACGTATCCTTGTTGTACATCATTAACCATGCGCCCAAATATTGTGGCTTGGTATTAACCGGAAGTTCGGGCTTGTACGAAAATGGCATGGGCGGTTCCTATCCCAAACGTGGAAGCTACGATTACATCAAAAATAAAACGGAAGAAACGTTCTATCACCCCGAAACCGCTACCAAGGAATTGGTGGATGAGGTCTTCGACATTGTAAACGACCGAAATAAAATTATTCGTGTCCTAGCCATGTCGAAAAGCGCTATTCGCCAAAACCTTAGCCAAGAACTAAATGTCATCAATCAACCCACGCTCTTGATTTGGGGGAAAAACGACATTGTTACTCCGCCTGAAGTTTGCGAAGAATTCCATAAACTCATCCCTCAATCTGAAATTGCTTGGGTTGACGAATGTGGACACGCGCCCATGATGGAATACCCCGATAAATTCAACGATATTTTGGCCGATTGGCTCACCAAAAAGGGACTATGATCGCCAAAGAAATACTCGATCAACGCATCGTCGCCGCCAAACCTGAAGAACTCATCAAGGAAGCGGCGATTCGTTTTTTAGGCCATAACCTCGGACATATCCCTGTGGTAGAATCCGAACATTTGGTTGGACTTTTATCGATCGAGTCGATGATGGAAGATGGTTTGTTGGAAAAAGAGTGTGCCTATGCACTTTCTCCGGCCATCATCCCTCAAACCCATCCTCATGCGCCTTTATCCAAAGTCTTTGGACCCATGATGGGCCAACACCTTACGGTTTTACCCGTGGTGGACGCTGATGAAAAATACGTGGGATGCATCACCACGGCCAGCTGGTTATCCTTTCTTCAAGAAAGCCCTTCATTGCTATCTGAAGGGGGACTAATTATGTTGAAAATGGGAATTCACGATTACATGCCCAGCCAATTGGCTCGAATTTGCGAGTCGGAAAATGCCCGTTTGATTCACCTTTCGTGCAGCGATCCCGACGATGATTTGAATATCGAGGTAACCTTAAAGGTAAATCTTAGTCATATGGAACCCATTCGAAGTGCCATGGAGCGATTCGACTATCAGGTTTTGTCGGTGATTCAGGCTTCGGAGATGGATGAATTTCTACACGATCGTTGGAAAAATTTGGAGAACTACCTCAATATCGAATGAACATCGCCCTCTACAGTCGAAAATTAGAGCCGAAAAACACCGATTCCATTCGCAACCTTGTCCTCGCTTTCCAAAATCGAGGGGCCAATATCTCCTTTCATCAACATTTCCATGCTATTTTTTCAAGCGAAGTATCGTACTTCTCCGATGAATTACCATCGCAAACCGATCTTGTTTTATCGTTGGGCGGGGATGGAACCGTGTTGGAAACGGCCATGCTGGTGAAAACCTCAGGAATTCCTGTTTTGGGATTGAATTTTGGGAAAATGGGATTTTTAGCTGCCCAAAACGATTCCTTTGATGAAATTGCCGAGGCCATCATGCAGCGACAATATTCCCTTGAAAGCCGAAGTTTGATCGAGTTGAAAACTCCCAATGGAATGTTTCAAAATCACCCATTTGCCTTGAACGATATCACCATTTTGAAAAAAGATCGGGCCTCCATGATTGGAGTTCACGTTTCGGTGAATGGTCAGCGATTAAGCACCATTTGGGCCGATGGAATCATAGTGGCAACACCAACGGGATCAACCGGATATTCCTTGAGTTGTGGCGGTCCCATCGCCTTTCCCGATAGCCCCATTTTCATCATTTCTCCCATTGCACCTCACCAATTGAATGTTCGTCCCGTGGTGGTTCCCGATCATGCAGAAATTGAGTTGAGTTTCAAAGAGAAAAACATTCAATTTGCGGCCACATTGGATTCTAGAACCGAATGGTTCGATTCAAACATTACCTTGAAGGTGAAAAAGGCTGATTTTCAGTTTAGCTTAGTGCGTTTACCTTGGGAAAACTTTCCAGAAAATATTCGGAAGAAGTTGCAATGGGGCATTGATATTCGAAATTAACGGAGCATGATTACCAGAAATAGTCATTTTCATGTTCCCAATACCAATGACGTATTGTTGTACGATGCATTTCTTCCCGATCAACCGAAGGGGATATTGGTATTTATTCATGGATTTAAAGGGTTTAAAGATTGGGGTGCGTGGGATATTTGCTCCGAATTTTGGATGCAACAGGGGTGGGCTGTTTTTAAATTCAATTTTTCACATAATGGAACCGGTTTGCACGACCCTCAATCGTTCGTGCACCCCGAAAAATTTAGGAAGAATACCTATGGTCGCGAACGATTAGAAACCTTGGCCTTTCTCGATTTTATTCGTTCAGGGGAGGTCTTTCCAACGTTGAAAAAACTTCCGCTGTTTGTGATTGGCCACAGTCGGGGAGCGGGAGCTGCCTTGAACTCAGCAAGTCATCCTTCCGTGAAAGGAATTGCTACGTGGGCGGGAATCAGCAAATACAACCGATGGGGGGAAGAACAACGCCAACGTTGGGAGTTGCTCGGAACCCTGGAAATCATCAACCAAAGAACCGGAGAGTCGTTGCCCCTCGATATCGATTTATTACAGGATTATCAGCGAAACAAGAATATTCTTCGAATTAAAACCCACGTTCAGCGGTTGCAAAAACCTCTGATTATTTTTCACGGTACGGCCGATGAAGCAGTTTCGTGGGAGGAAGCCATCAAATTGAAAAAGTGGAATTCTGATGCTGAATTACATCTTTTGGAAGGCGTAAATCATGTTTTTGGCGCTCACCATCCATGGAATTCCAAGGAACTTCCACTACCGTTGAAAAAAGTTGCCGAGGAAACTGTTCGGTTTTTTGAAAGGGTTATCCTCCAGAAATCTCTTTGATTTTATCCATGGAGATGGGCTTTTCCAAATATCCGGTAACCAAAGGGTAGGACAATCCTTTTTCCCGATCACGTTCGTCGAGGGAGGAGGTAACAAAGTAAATCTGAGAATTTTTGAAATGGTCGGCCGGACATTGTTGAAAGGCATCCAATAATTGAAATCCGTTGATTTCCGGCATGCGGATATCGATGAGAAATATTCGATCGTTGTACGGTTCCGCATGAATGGCATCGAGTGCTGCCTTACTGCTTTGGAAAACTTGAACGGGCGTATCGGCAGCAACTTGACGGATCACGGCTTGATGCAAGAAATTGAAAATTTCATCGTCATCAATCAATACAAATGGCTTCATGGGGTCTTACCGATTTTAAAGGTTGTGAATAAATATTGGCAGGTTGAAAGAGAAACTTACTTCACCAATTTGATGAGCCCCGATTTCTCTACTTTGAAGCCGTTGCAATACGTGGCCTTCAGGTCGAAAAAGTAAGAACTATCGTACAAGGCAGAAGAGCCCAATTGCCCATCGCCTTTCCACGCTTCTTTGTGATTGTTGGATCGAAACACCGGTTGCCCCCATCGATTGAAAATGACCAACAAATAATCGTCGGGTTGGTCGGTACTCGGGATGGGTTGAAACTCATCGTTCGCACCGTCTCCATTGGGCGTAATCACGTTGTACAATTCTTTGCCGCACTCGTTCATCAATACGTCGATCGAATCGATTTGCTCGCAATCCAAGGAGTCTTTCATTTTCAGGATGTAAATCCCTGATTGGTCGGGCTTGATGAGCGGATTAGATCCAGAGCCAGCCCCCGACCACTCGTAATCTTTTCCGGTAATTCTGGGTTCCAACTTAAGCGTGGAATCGGTCTTGCAGAAGCAAGCCGATGCCGGGAGAATATCTTGTTTGATGGAAGATAAACGAAGATTTTGATCGATGGAATCAACAATGTTGCAGGTCGCTGAATCAATAGCGACCAAACGAACCAAGTAAACACCAGAGGTGTCGAATTTCAAAATAGGATTAGGGAGATTAGAAACGGAATCGCCGTTTTGGTACCAAATGTACTTGGTGTTGAAACCTGCGCCCGTACAATTGGCCAAATAAGTAATGTTCAAAGGGGCGCAACGGGATAAGTTGCCATTGGCTAGAAAATCGGCATCCAACACCCGATCCTTAATGCGGAAAGTTACGGTTAAACTATCGCGATTGGAGCAAGGACCCCCAGCCGAATCCCAAACTACCAATTTCAGGGTGTAATAACCGGGAAAGGGAAGTAAAAACGAAGGCTCAAAAGCGGTATCAGTTCGAACGGTTGTCCCTCCAGAAAGAGTCCATTGGTATTTCAAGGTATTGGGGCCAATGGAAGTGTTTTTGGGTTTCAACCCAACGGGCGGACAAAGGGCTTTGGTAGAATCGATTTCGAAGCCCGCCCGAATGAGGGCAGCAGCTCGGAAATCGAATTTGAAAACCACCATGTTGCAATTTCCCGAGCTGTCTCTTCTCGACCATGCACCCGGCGTAGTGGGGAAATCGGACACCGGCGTTCCGCAGCTCGCACAAACCGAATGGTACATGATGCCTTTTTGATCAAAACGGGAAGTGCCTCCATCCACGTGATCGGCGCTCAAATTTCCTCCAAAATAACTGCCAAATAAGAGAGAAGTAGCATTCTGACCCAAGGCCATCAAATAAAAATCAGAACTATCGGTCGTCGTTTGAAATGCGTTTTTGAGAGGTAAGTTGTAGGTTCTTCCCACCCGATTGTTCGATAGCTGATTGTCACGACCTCCCCAACCGGCCAAGTAAATGCGGCCACAAGAATCCACTTCAAAGGCCGTAGGAGAAATGTTTGGCCCCAACTGATTGCCACTTCCGAATGCCGTTTGCCAAACCAGCGTATCGAGATTGGGAGTCACTTTTCCAACCCATTGCTTGGAATTTCCTTGGTTGTAGCAGCCTGGGGATGGAACAATATTGCCCTCGGTTTGAGCAAAGTAATAAATGCTACCAGCCCCATCGGCACGAATAAAGAAAACTTGGTCGTAGGCCGGAGTCCCAAGG
>JAIYBD010000244.1 GCA_027488715.1 Bacteroidota bacterium
TACCGGATACGTGGTAGCGAACGGATGTTCCTCTGCAGTATCCAACGCAGTGGCGGTAACGGTGAATCCAACGCCATCGGCGCCAACGATTACGGCTAACCGCCTCACCACGTTCTGCCAAGGCGATTCGGTGGTGATATCCAGCACGGGAACCGAAAACAAAATCTGGTCGAACGGTGCTGTTGGTAACAGTATCGTAGCCAAATCTAGCGGAGTATATTTGGTTCGAGCCTATGCCTTGGGCTGTACGTCCACGGTGTCGAATCCGATTTCAGTATTGGTTAATTCCATCCCCGCAACGCCCACATTAACGGCTTCTACAGCTACCACCTTCTGTTCGGGCGATAGCTTGCAGATTACCTCGAGCGCAGGCACGGGCATGAACTGGAGCACCGGAGCTACCAACGTTTCGAGCATTGTGGTTCGCGCAAGCGGTACCATTAGCGGATACGTGGTAGCGAACGGATGTTCTTCTGCGGTTTCTAACGCGGTGGCGGTAACGGTGAATCCAACGCCATCGGCACCAACGATTACGAGCAGCAGAAATCCACAGTTTTGTTTGGGCGATAGTGTTCAATTATCGTTCAATGGAAATGGATCTCCCTTGTGGAGCAATGGTTCAACCCAAACATCCGTTTGGATTTATCAATCTCAAGTGCTCACGGTTCAATCCATTTTAGGTTCTTGTACTTCCTCGGTTTCCTTGCCGACTTCGGTTTTGGTTAGTCCGGTCCCAACAGCGCCCATCATTTCTTCAACCTCACTTTCTTTCTGTTCTAATGATAGTTTGCTAATTACTTCAAACATTTCTCAAGGAATGGTCTGGAGTACGGGAGCTACTTCCAGTCAGATTTATGTTCGAAGCAACAATCCAGTTTATGGATATGTTCTTCAAAACGGCTGTGCTTCGGTATTTTCGAACATCCTTCAACCCACCGTTATTACCAGTCCGTTGGCGCCAACGATCGTTGCTTCAGGCAACACCACGTTCTGCCAAGGCGATTCGGTTCGAGTGACTTCGAATTCGGTTTCGGTTTGGAGTACTGGAGATTCGACGATTTCCATCGTTGTACGAAATTCGGGAACATTCACAGCACGAAATCAGAGCCAGGGTTGTTATTCAGATCCATCCAATTCCATTCAAGTTTTGGTTAATCCCATTCCATCGGCTCCAGTGGTTGTTGGTAGAGATACTTCCTTCTGCCAGGGCGATTCAGTACAATTAAGCATTACGCCTAGCCAAGGTTCCGTATGGAATACGGGTTCTACCAATTCTTCTATTTTTGTGAAGAATACAGGGATTTATTCTGCTGTTCGTGTTGCTTTGGGATGTTCTTCAACCGTTTCGAATGCCATTGTTATTACGGTAAATCCGAGACCACTTCCTCCCACCATTACACCCACGGGATCAGCTCTAACCTTCTGCCAAGGCGATTCTATGGTCATTACATCTTCTACATTATTTGGAAATACGTGGAATACGGGTGATACTTCATCAAGCATTGTCATTCGTAATAACTTGCCTTATTACGTAAAATCAACCAATGCTTTCGGATGTAGCAGTGCCTTTTCTTCTCCTGTAAATGCCACGGTTAACCCTGTTCCGGCGGCACCACAAGTCAAGAAGTATGCGTATACGCTGGTTTCAGATTCTTCCCAAGTTCAATGGTTTTTGAACGGTTCTCCAATTCCGGGCGCAACCAACAACAAGTTCACCATTCAACTGAATGGTATTTATACTTGCGGAGTTCGAAATGGATTCAATTGCTGGGCCTATTCAACGCCAATTGTTGTAAAAGATGCTGTTTTGAGTGATGTAGATATCGATAAGGAGTTATTGCCTACAGAAAAGACCTTCAACGGTGAATTTAAATTCGCGGTTTATCCCAATCCTACCAACGGTCAATTGAACGTACTTTGGAGAGGTGAAATAGCCGTTGGATTAATGGAAGTATTTGATGGCTCAGGCCGAAAAGTGGCTTCGAAAGTGCGATCCAATGAATCACAGTCGACCTTAGACTTAGAACATTTGAAGCCGGGAATGTATTGGATTCGATATTCGGATATCCATCATACGGAAACGCAAAAGTTTATTATTCAACGATAAAGAGAAGGGAGTCGAATTGGCTCCCTTTTTTGTTTGAAGTGATGTAGAAAAAAATCATGGTTGGAGGAACTAAACTAAATTCGTGAAAGTTAGTTTGGCATATTGAAATAAAAACCCCAAAAAATGAAAACACTCATCGACGTTCGTACTCCAGCCGAGTTTCAGGCAGGGAATGTTCCTGGAAGCATCAACATTCCTTTGAATGAAATTCCTCATCGAATTGAAGAAATTCGTGCCATTCAAGGCCCCATCGACCTCTGTTGCCTAAGTGGCGGTCGTAGCGGACAGGCCACCGCCTACCTTCGCGCTCAAGGAATTGATTGCAACAATGCCGGCGGCTGGATGAGTAACTTGTAATATGCAATCGTTCATCAAATCGATTCCCTATCGAATAAAAAATCATTGGACCCCCTTTCGCGTATTTTACTTGATTCTAGGTCCGATTGTTGTTTTTCAATCGGGCATGCATTCCGACTATCTCGGGATGAGCATGGGGATTTACCTATCGGCCATGGGGCTTTTTGGATTGGGATGTGCGAGCGGCCATTGCGCTAGCGGGCATTGTGAAGTTCCGAATAAAAAGTAATTCTACTTTTTTCTGGCGCCGAAGGTAACTTCGGCGCTTTTTGTTGTGGAGCTTTCGAAGGGTGCTGAACGAAGTATCGACGAACAGCCTCCGGTCCTCGAGTTTTTCTGAAAGAAAAGTACCGAGAGGCCGGTCCTCGAGCCCTTAGAAAAACTCAGGGAGGGTCAAGATGCCCTAAAAAAATAAATTTCATAATTGGGGGATACCCTTCGACTTCGCTCAGGGACCGCCCTTCGATTTCGCTCAGGGACCGCCCTTCGATTGGACTCAGGGACCGCCCTTCGATTTCGCTCAGGGACCGAAAAAAAAAAAAAAAGA
>JAIYBD010000179.1 GCA_027488715.1 Bacteroidota bacterium
ATGCTCCCGGCGTAGTGGGGAAATCAGACACTGGAGTGCCACAACTCGCACAAACAGCATGGTACATGATCCCTTTTTGGTCGAATCGTGAAGTTCCACCATCCACGTGATCGGCGCTTAAATTTCCTCCAAAATAACTTCCAAACAAAAGGGATGAAGCATTCTGCCCCAAGGCCATCAAATAAAAATCGGAGCTATCCGTCGTCGATTGAAATGCGTTTTTAAGAGGTAAGTCGTACGTTCTTCCTACCCGATTGTTGGAAAGCTGATTATCCCTTCCTCCCCATCCGGCCAAGTAAATGCGGCCGCAAGAATCCACTTCAAAGGCCGTAGGAGAGATGTTTGGCCCCAACTGATTGCCACTTCCGAATGCCGTTTGCCAAACCAGCGTATCGAGATTGGGAGTCACTTTTCCAACCCATTGCTTGGAATTTCCTTGGTTGTAGCAGCCTGGGGTTGGAACAATGTTGCCCTCGGTTTGAGCAAAGTAATAAATGCTACCAGCCCCATCAGCCCGAACAAAAAATACTTGGTCGTAGGCCGGAGTCCCAAGGTAGGTACTGCGATAAATGAAACGACCATTCTTCATGATTTTGCAGATGTAGCCATCCATGCCTCCATTGAAGTTTGGAGATATAACATTCGGGGTTGTTTGTAAATCGGCACTTTTCGTTCCGCCGGAAATGTAGATGCTGCTATCGTCGTGAATGAAGATCGAGTAAATGGCATCTTCGGCCGTACCACCGATGTAGGCCGCCCAATCCAAACGGGTTAGGTTACTATCCATTCGAAATACCACTCCATCTTGAATTCCACCATAAGCTAGGTCGAAGGAATTTCGAACCGGAAAATTTGTGCTTCGGGTAGAAGTGGCAACAAAAACGTGGCCTGAATCGTCAAGTACAATTTCACCGCGTTGGTTATCTCCGTAGTTGTAATTGAGGAAGTTGGGATTGTTGGTTTCAATAATGCTGGCCCCATTCACCCCATCTTCACCGCTTCCGCCAACATAGGTGGAAGACAGCAATCTGCCTTGGGCGGAAATTTTCAAAACCACAACATCCGTCATCCCATTGTGAGAAGTGTCGTAACAACGGGCAACCTTGGGGAAATTTCCAGAACTACTTCTTCCTAAAATGTACAAATTCCCGGCAGTATCGGTCACCAAAGAGGTTGGTTGGTCGCTGGCATTTCCTCCGATGTACGTAGAGTAGCCCAAGGCACTTCCATTTTGAATAAATTTCGAAATAACGATGTCGTCTTGCCCACCTTGAAAAACATTTTGTATAGGGCCAAGGGTGGGGTAACCGTTCGGGTTAAGGGAACCTTGAAAGAAAACAATTCCACCGCCATAGGCATTCCCATCCCGATCGTAGGTGGCGGTGTATCCCCAATTGTCGGCTTTGGAACCCGAATAGGTAGAGAAGAGCAACAAGGGGTCGATGATTCGGGTGGTGGAGGTAACGCTTTTCCCTTTTAATTTAAAACGAACGGAAGAGCCTTCCACTTGAAATTGACAAGGAAGCTCCTTGTTTCCAGAAGTTTGAACCTCAAAGGCGTACGGTTTGTTTTCTTGAACGATGTTCACTGATGTGGGAATGATCAACGTTCCTTGTCCGCCTTTTTTGGGCGTTGCTCCCTCAAATCGAAATTCAATGTTGGAAGCATCAGCGCCCGGATGAAGAACGAGGTTGTATTTCAAGAACCCTCCTTCTGAAAGTAATTGAAGATCAATGTTCGGATAAATGCTGTGCAACGTTAATTCTTCGGAAGGGCGAACTTGTTCGGCTTTTCGATCACCCAAATAGAAATTCAAATTTTCGTTGAACCAACGATTTCCAGAAAGATGAGATGCCCCAGGACTATTTTGAAAATGGATTTTGTACGTGTGCCCAGCAACTTTAAAATCGGGATTGTTTCGTTCCTTGTGTTTTTGTTTGTAAGCATCCAAGTCGAAGAAAGAGAACACCAAACCATCTTTTTCGATGTACAAACGACCTCCGGCCAAATCGGCTTCAGCCAGAATGTTGGGCGCCCATTGGCCTTGGTTTGGAATAAATTTGATGGGGCTTTCTGCCCATGCTCCAAAAGGAAGGGCTAGCAGCCAAAAGAAGAAAAATTTTCTCATTGAAACCACGTTACGAAGATAGAAACGTTTTGTTGTTGAAAAGGTTATTGTCAAGAATTAAACTTCATTTTTTACCTTTGAAAAAAAAGTCATTATGAGCACATTTTTACCAACAGAAGCCGATGTTCAACGCGAACAAGCTCGCTTCATCACCAAAGTTTTTGGATGGATGTCGGTGGCCCTTGCCGTGACCGGCGCCATGGCCATGTACACTGCCACGAGCGAAACCTTGCTTTCCTTCGTATTTGGAAGTAAAATCACCTTTTTCGGGCTGATCATTCTCGAATTGGTCTTGGTTGGATTCCTTTCAGCCCGCATTCGCCGCATGAATGCCACCACCGCCACCGCCATCTTTATTGGCTATTCGCTTTTGAACGGACTTACCCTTTCCAGTATTTTTCTCTTGTACACCTCCAGTTCCATCGCATCCACTTTTTTCATTACAGCCGGCACCTTCGCTGTTTTCGCCTTGGTAGGTTACACCACGAAGACCGATTTAACCCGTTTGGGTTCGTTGTTGTTCATGGCCGTGATTGGAATCATCATCGCTTCGGTGGTTAACATGTTCTTGG
>JAIYBD010000086.1 GCA_027488715.1 Bacteroidota bacterium
CTTTGCGAAGCGGGTGATACGTCATTTCATCCATGTTGAGAATTCTTCGCAAATCGGGGTGTCCGTCGAACTGAATTCCGTAAAAATCAAACGTTTCCCGTTCTTGCCAATTCGCGGAAGCGAACAGGCCGGTGAGGGTAGGAACGTGAGGTTTTTCAATGGGAACGAAAACTTTGATGCGAATGCGGTAGTTGTTTTCCAAGGAGTGGATGTGGTAAACCACGCCCAACTCTGCTCCTTTGTTGAAGGGATAATGAATGCCGCAAAGGGTGGTGAGGAAACCCATGGCCAAGGTCTCGTCATCCCGTAAAAAAGCAACCAGATCAACCAATTGATCGGGAGCTACGGTGAGGTTCAATAGGCCGTGGGCATCGATTTCATGGGAGATGGATTCGCCAAATTTGGCGGTGATCAGCTCCAGAGCTTGTTCATTTCCCATGTTATTTAATGTTGTAAGATTCTAACAATTCCTGGTACTCTTGGGAGTAACGGCGGCGCAACGGTTCGTTTTTGATCAAATCCTGAATGCGCATCACTCCATCGATGATTTGCTCGGGGCGAGGCGGACAACCGGGAACGTACACGTCGACCGGAACTACGTTATCAATTCCTTGAAGGACCGAATAGGTATCGAAAATTCCTCCTGAAGATGCGCAAGCTCCCACAGCGAGAACCCATTTGGGCTCGGCCATTTGGTCGTACACTTGACGAACAACGGGAGCCATTTTTTTAGCGATGGTTCCCATCACCATCAGCAAATCGGCTTGGCGAGGGGAGAAACTCAAACGTTCCGAACCGAAACGAGCCAAGTCGTAGTTGGAACCCATGGTCGCCATGAATTCAATTCCGCAACAAGACGTTGCGAAAGGGAGAGGCCAAATGGAATTGGCACGAGCCAAACCAATGACTTTATCGAGACTGGTAGCAAAGAATCCTGCTCCGGTGATGCCTTCTGGCGCTTCTGCAATTTTGGTCATGTCGATTTATTTTTCCCATTCGAGGGCACCTTTTTTCCAAATGTAAATGAATCCTACAAGGAAAAAAGCTACAAACATTACTACGGCTAAAAATCCTTGAACGCCCATTTCTCTGAAATTAACGGCGTAAGGATAGAAGAAAATGACTTCCACATCGATCAAAACGAAAAGAATGGCGGTCAAAAAATATTTTACGGATACCGGGAATCGGGCATTTCCTTCCGATTCAATTCCGCATTCGAAGTTTTCAACCTTCTTTTTGGTGTTCCGGCGCGGACCCAACACGTGGGTAAGCACCAACACCAATCCTACGAATCCAATCGCAATCGCGGCTTGAATGAGGATGGGTAAGTAGCTAGCGTTTTGTTCCATGAGTTTCAATGGTGCATTTCTGCAAATTTAAAGACAAATTTTGGGGCTTTTTGTTTAGCCGGGCATTTTCTTTAGGGTATCTTTCATCATTTTGATCTGTTCTGAAAGCATTCCTGTTTTATCTTCTTTCTTGGCTTCGTTCAGTAATTGGGTGGCCTCCATTTTTCTACGGCGACCGATGGCAATTCCTGCTAGGTTTACCCTGGCCGATGCGCGGTCGGAACTGTTCTTCAAACCGATGCTCAACGCCATTTTCAAATGTTTCTCGCAGGTTGCAATGGCTTCTTTGGAACCCATGCCGGTGATGCGATTCCCCGCTAACATCCCCATCAACAAATGGTAATAGGCCTGCTGTCCTTTCAACATGCCTTCGGGTTTCTTGATTTTCAAAAGCGCTTTTTCGGCTTTTTCCATGTTTTGCTGACGTAATTGAACCATGGCAATGATCACCTGTTCGTTTCTGAAAATGGTGAGAACCACCAAAGCGGCCAACAAAAACACCCAAATACTCCAGCCCCATGAGCCGCTAAAAATCAAATATCCGGCAAAAGCCACCAACAAGGCGGTAACAAAAATCCTAAATTCTTTGCTATAAAACATGCGACAAAGATAATACAAGCCTTGTCTACCTTCAAGGAAATGACGTAGTTTTGCATCATGTTTTTGAACTTAATCATCGGGTTTTTGCTGCCGGCATACTTGCTCTCTGCCTTCGACAAGTTGGCGGCCGTAAAAGGTTGGCGCCGAATCCCCGAATGGTTCCTTTTGGGGTTGGCTCTTTTCGGCGCTTGGCCCGGAATTTTTCTGGCCATGTTGCCGCCCATTCGTCACAAATCTTCCAAAAAATCGTTCATCAATTTACTCATCGCTTTCACGTTGTTAAACATCGGACTCAACATCGGGTTTCTTTATCTTTTTGCCTTATGAAAAACATGGCCTTCAAAATCGTTTTCGCCTTCCTGTTCGTTTCTAGCAGCCTCATCGTTTGGGCGAAACCCAAACCCGATCGCCCCAAAAACATCATTTTTCTCATCGGCGACGGCATGGGGCTCACCCAAATTTTTGCCGGATTAACCATGAACGGCGGTTGGCTTTTCCTGGAGCAATTGGATAAAATTGGTTTCAGCAAAACCCAAAGTTCCGACAACTATGTAACCGACTCGGCCGCCGGAGCTACCGCCTTCTCCATCGGTGAAAAAACCTTCAACGGCGCCATCGGCGTAGATTCTCTTGGAAATCCGAAAGAAACCATCCTCGAAATGGCCGAGAAAAAAGGACTTTCCACCGGTTTGGTCACCACGTGCGACCTCACCCACGCAACCCCCGCTTCCTTCGCCGCCCACGTGGGTAGCCGTAAAAAAACCGATAGCATTGCCATTCAGATGGCGCACAGCGGCGTAGATGTGATGATCGGCGGCGGTTTAGATCGCTTCAAAAACCGAAAAGACGGACTCGATTTGGTGCAGGTGTTGGAAAAAAGCGGAATGAAAGTGATGGATTCTACCCAGAATTTCCGCAGCGTAAAAAGCGGTAAATTGGCGTGGTTCGGCGGAAAAGAACACTTGCCGTCCATCTTGAACGGCCGCGATACATCCTATTTGAAAGATGCTTCTTTAAAAGCCATCGAACTCCTTTCTCAAAATCCGAAAGGTTTCTTTTTGATGATTGAAGGAAGTCAAATCGACTGGGGCGGACACAACAACGATGCTGCTTATGTGGGAACGGAAATGATTGATTTCGACAAAACCATCGGTGCGGTGTTGGCTTGGGCGAAAAAGGACGGAGAAACGTTGGTGGTGATTACGGCCGACCACGAAACAGGAGGCATGGCCTTGAACGGAGGAAGTTTCGGCAACAAATCCATCGATGCGAAATTCACCACGGGCGGCCACACGGCCGTGATGGTTCCCGTTTTCGCTTACGGACCCGGCGCCAAAAAGTTCACCGGCATTTACGAAAACACCGATATTTTCTGGAATTTTAAGAAGCTTTTGATCAAGAAGAAGGGCTAACCCATCCAACCATGAAATACAAAAACGTTAAGAGAGAAGAAGAACTCAAAGGAAAAGTAGGAAAAGATTGGTTCAATGCTTTCGATGATACCCGAATTTTGGGCAATATTGATTTTTGTGTTTCTCCAAAAAAACAAAGTAACCTCAAAGAACCCGTTTCCTTTCTTTGGGCTGAAGCGAAAACCAAGGATTTCGATATTGTTGCCATGTTTGCGCAGCTCATCATCACCATTGGAAAAGAGCGCACGTTCGACAAACATTTACCTCCTTCTTTTTTAGGCGTTTTCGATTTCAAAAAAATCGTTTTTGTTCCGTACAACGAAGTTTCTGACCTTTTTTACCTCAACGATTTTAACTGGAACGTCGCCCCTTCCAACCACGAAACCAAAGAATTTACACTAATCAAAGAACGCATTGAAGGAATTTTAAGCAAGAATACCTATGTTTTTGATTTCTTATTGAACGAAACCGAACTCAAATTCTTCATTAAACATAATTTGGCTACGGGAAACGACGATGCCAAAATTCTCATTGATAAAAACAACTTTGTACCCATTTATTTGCGTTGGCTTTCCCAAGTAAAACCGTACATCAATTTTGATTGGGCGGAAGGAAAAAAACAAAACATTCTTGACAGTGATTTCTTTTTGGCGGATTTGTTTGTTGACGACAAAGGAACCGTTTCCATCGATGACGATACGCCCATCAAAGAGGAATTGTTTGTAGTTTTTAAAAATAGCCATTACGAAATAGCCAAGGAAAATTTGAAGTCCTTGTTCAACGCTATTATTGAGATTAAGGACAAAAACAAGTACGAGCAATTCTGGAAAAAATACCGGCGCGAACCACTGCAAGAATTTCAGCAATACATCATTGACCGACGTGATTTGCTCATACCTCAGGACGTTCGCGAACGAAAAGGAGCCTTTTTTACGCCACAAATTTGGGTAGAACTCTCTCAAAAATACTTAGCAGAAGTATTGGGTGAACATTGGCAGGAAGAATATTATGTGTGGGATTGCGCTGCCGGAACGGGAAATTTGCTGGTGGGTTTAACCAATAAATACAACGTGTGGGCCTCTACACTCGACCAAGCGGATGTAAACGTGATGCACGAACGCATTAACAACGGAGCTAACCTCTTGCACGACCATGTATTTCAGTTTGATTTCCTCAACGATGATTTTTCCAAATTACCACAAGGGCTCCAAAACATCATCAACGACCCGGAAAAACGGAAAAAGCTCGTGGTGTACATCAATCCGCCGTATGCGGAGGCCAGTGATAAAAAAACTTTATCATATAAAGAAGGAAAAGGAGGAGTTGAGCAAACATTTATTAATAAAAAATACTCACATCTTCTCGGTCAAGGAAATGCCGAGTTGTTTGCGCAATTTTTCATTCGAATAAATCATGAACTGAAAAACACTATCCTTGCAGAATTTTCAACTTTGAAAATTCTGCAAGGGCAACATTTTATTGATTTTAGAAAAAATTTTAAAGCAGAATTAGAGAAAATGTTCATCGTACCTGCTGAAACTTTTGATAATGTAAAAGGTAAATTTCCAATTGGATTTATGATTTGGGATTCTAAACATAAAAACGAATTTAAATCAATTGTTGCAGATGTTTTTGATCAGAATGGTATGTTTCTGCAAAAAAAGACAATTTCATCCTTTGAAGATGAAAATTATATGAATGAATGGGTTAAACCTTATAGAGGGAAAAAAGATGACCCTTTTATTATCGGTAAATTTCCATTTAAGGGTAATGATTTTCAAAATCAGAATATGATTGCAATTGTTCATCAGAAAATGATATACAACAAAGAAGCTGGACAA
>JAIYBD010000038.1 GCA_027488715.1 Bacteroidota bacterium
CTGATGTATTAACCGATCAAACATCAGCTCACGATCCCTTGGTTGGCTATCTTCCCCAAGGAATGTCGAACGATGAAGCAAACGCTTTGCGGGAATCTGATCCTGCACAATACATCGACCTCAGTTACGATGCCATGGCATTGCACGTAAAATTGATGCTTGAATTGCAAAGCCGAGGTGCCATTACTTTCGATTATGGTAATAATTTGCGTGGCCGAGCCCTAGAGCGTGGGGTGAAAAACGCCTTCGATTTTCCCGGCTTCGTTCCAGCCTATATTCGTCCTTTGTTTTGCGAAGGAAAAGGGCCATTCCGTTGGGCGGCTTTGAGTGGCGATCCGGAAGATATTCGTGTAACCGATGAATTGATGTTGGAATTATTTCCCGAAAATCATGGATTGCACCGATGGATCAAGATGGCTCAGGAACGTATTGCATTTCAAGGGTTGCCCGCCCGAATTTGTTGGATTGGTCAGGGCGATCGCGAAAAGGCGGGCTTGGCATTTAACGATTTGGTGAAGAATGGCAAAGTAAAAGCTCCCATCGTTATCGGTCGAGATCACTTGGATACCGGTTCGGTAGCCTCTCCAAATCGGGAAACCGAAGCGATGTTGGATGGCTCGGATGCCGTTGCCGATTGGCCCATTTTAAATGCGTTGGTGAACACAGCAGGTGGAGCCAGCTGGGTAAGTTTGCACCACGGCGGTGGCGTAGGGATGGGATATTCCATTCACAGTGGAATGGTGATTGTTGCTGATGGAACCGATGATGCTGCTCGTAGATTGAAGCGCGTATTGAACAATGATCCAGGAATGGGGGTTATTCGACATATGGATGCCGGTTACGACATTGCGTTGGATACCGCAAGAAAACACCACTTGGATATTCGTGAACGATTGAAATAATAAAAAAGGCGGCCCGAAGGCCGCCTTTTTTATTTACATACTTTTTTAATTTGCTCTTCGATGACCATCGGGAAAAACTCATATTCCAAGTCATGAATTCGAGATGCTAAATCTTCTGCCGAGGTACATGATTCGGTAGAAATCGATTTTTGGAATAGGATGTCTCCCTCGTCGTAATGTTCATTTACCTGATGAATGGTGATTCCGCTTTCTTTTTCGCCTGCTTCAAGTACAGCTCGGTGAACGTTCATTCCGTACATGCCCTTTCCTCCAAATTTTGGAAGGAGGGCGGGGTGAACATTAATCATCTTTTGGTAGTAAGCTAGGCAAACCTCCGTCGGAATTTTCCATAGAAATCCTGCCAACACGATAAAATCGATTTCTTCGGTTTTTAAGGTGTGGAGCAATAATGAGCTATTCTCGTAAGCGCGCCGACTGATGGTGACTAAGGGAATCCGCAAACGATGGGCGCGTTCAATCACGCCGGCCTTCGGGTTATTGCAAATGATCAACGCAACTTTGGCCGTGCGTGTTTTTTTGAAATGCTGGATGATGTTTTCGGCATTACTGCCACTCCCGGAGGCGAAAATAGCAATTTGGGGCATTCGGTTCATAACCCAAATTCTTGTTTTAAAATCTTCTGAAAAAGAGTTTGAATGTTATTGTTTCCATTCAATTGATTCAATTCCAAAGTGCTAATTACAAATTTACTTCCTGTGGCTGGGTTGGTTTTTAAACCCATCACTGGAGCCGTTTGAGCAATGATGCTGGTGGTGAAATTGGAATTATTTCTCATCAAAAAATTGGCGTGATACCACGGTGTTGCCCCCCCTACCAACTTCATGTACCTTCCACCCGAAAGAAATTGCTGGTATTTTAAAGTTGGGAGTCCGGAACTTAAAGGAACCAAAGTCGATGTATCGGTGAGCAATTGAGTAAAACCCGTTTTGGTTGGAATCAAGGAATCGATGGGGCTAAATGCGTAAGAAGGGCTTTGAATGTTGGAGGAATTCGGTGTAAATGCACTTAAAAATAAATGGCCACCTTTACTAACAAAATCTGCTGTGGTAGCTTGAGCAAATGCCAACGATTGTTCTAAATCATCTCCAAACCAAACGATGGCATCATAAAGGTTGAAAATTTGGCCTTGCGTTTTTGCATCGGGAGCGAGGTATTGATATTGCCCATTAACTTTTTTGAAAAGCGGTAAGAAATCGTAGGTGATATTTTGACCTTGGATTTGGCTTTTCATAAAATTTTCTGCCGCTTGGTCGGGGGCATTATTGGAATTAACCAACAACAAGCGGCCCGAGGGAATCGCTACTTTTACCTTTGGAGATCCAACCCAGGCTGATTTTGCTCCAGATTTATCGATGGCACGAATGTAAAAAACATTGGAATCGTTGGGAATTAATCCAGATAATTTTGAAGGAAGCGGGTTGATCGATGCTCCGGGAATGACGTCGCAGCTGCGAATGGTGGCACTATTGAGTACGGCACGAAGGGTAGCGCTTGTGTATTTAGGATCGAGAGGGTAAGGTGTTTGAGTGGTATCATTCAAACAAAATTCAATCGCTGCGATGTTGGTCGGGCCGTCTTGATCGCTGGCCTCCCAAGTGTATCGAAGGTGACTGATGGTAAAAGATGGATTTCC